>CAUZVL010000133.1:0-4238 GCA_963583355.1 Candidatus Thalassarchaeaceae archaeon | reverse complement strand
TCGGTGAGGAATTGGTGCGTAGATCGGATTTACAATCTTGCTCAATGCGGTTTTTCAATGTATATGGGCCGGGCCAATCAGGAGATGGCGGCTATGCAGCTGTGATTCCATCATTCAAAAAAGCAATAAAAAATAATGACCAGATTACCATTTTCGGTGATGGAACACAAATACGAGATTTCATTCATGTGGCAGATTTGGTCAAGTTAATCGAATTTGTAATTCTTTCTGAGGACCCTCCCCTCGAAGTGAATATCGCTTCGGGACAAGCGACTTCTCTTTTGGATTTAGTCATGGAGTTAAAATCGCTAAATCCTCAGATGAAAGAGCCTATATTCTTAGATGAAAGGTCAGGAGACATCCATACTTCAATCGCAGATACTTCACTACTAGAACGGTTTTTTAACTTTGGAAATATGATCGGACTTTCGGAGGGATTATCATGAAAGTAACTTGGCTTTCTGCAAGAGAAATCAGCCATGATTTGTGCTCGACATCCCAATTAAATTTGGCAAATGGTTTGACTAGCCTTGGTTATGATGTGACTTTTTATTGTCCAGGGGAAATTATAGAATCAAATTTCAAGCAAATTGAAATTGATAGGTCAAATATTAGAGGATTACAAGCAAAAAGTATTGTAAAAAATATAAAAAACCACTTACCAGAAATCAATAAAGCAGATATCGTGCTATTGGATTGGCCGATTGCAAAGGTTGCAAAAGAAATTGATGCGCCGACAATCGTGATCGACAGAGGCCCCCCCGCAGATAGCGGCTTTCTCGCCAGCTTACAGTGGAAATATTGGAAACTAGCCTGGAAAAACGCTCACCGCGGCACGGTGGTCTCAAGCGCCCACCGGGAGTTTGTTTGCTCCAAGACCGGTATGCCTAGCGCATCTATTGGCATTGTTCCAGCTGGCGTCGATGCCAATCTCTTCAAGATGGGAGAAAAATCAGGACCTGTAAAATTGGTTTATCACGGCCGGGTTGATCTCAAACGCGGGGTGTTGTCATTGCCATTGATTTTAGCAGGTTTACAACAGAGAGGGATCGATGCGAGTTTACACATTCATGGCGCAGGTGATGCATTTGATAGACTTAGTAAAATTGAATTGGACGGTTTTGAAATCAGCCATTCATTGGCCCAATCGGAATTAGCAAAAAAACTTTCATCTTACGATATCGGCCTTCTACCAATGCCGGTAGACAAGGTCTGGAATCTAGCCAGCCCGCTCAAGAGGTCAGAATATTTGGCTAGTGGTTTAGCGGTTTGTGGAATCGATCATAGTGGCCATCAAATCGATAATTCAGGTAAATGGTTGCAATTATTTGAGCAAGAAAAATTCATTACTTCAACCGTAGATTGGATAGAAAGTCTGGATCGGCAATTACTGACCGCGTACCAGAAGGAAGCCCGGTCATTTGCTGAAGAATTCCTTTCTTGGTCTCATTCAGTCGAGGCATTAGAAGCGATGATTTCATCGTAAAACCCTTGCCAAATTTTGCGTACATTCTCAATCCTATGAGATTCAACAGCCTCTAGTAAACCTTCACAAATTGGTCGTTCAATCGCTTTAAGCCAACCATCTCTATCATCGAGATCTATTGAAATGATACAGCCGGGCAAATCTGGCACATTTGTCGAAGCGATGATTGGACAATCGGCAGCGAGTGCTTCTAGAATTACCATCGGTTGGCCTTCATACCCACTTGGAACCAGAAGAACTTTTGCGGTTTGGAGAAGTTTCAACTTCTCTTCTTCACTTACCCACCCTAAGGCTTCAATTCCTTGAGGTGCACGGTTAACCCCGGTGACTTTTAGGTTTGACAAACCTAAGGAGAATGCGAAATCATGACCTTTTACCGGGTCTGGCCGACCCATAAGGAGGACGAAATCTTTTCTGACTCCTCCGGGAGTTATCAATGGATTGACCGGGTTTATGATCGCGGTTGAATTTCCAATTAATGGTTGAAGTTTTTGAGCCCAACTATCCGAAAGGGTAACTATATGGAAGCCTTTCAATTTCTTTTTACATTCAATATTAAATTTTCCGGAATGAATATGAAAAACGACCGGAACACGGGCTTTTTTTGCGATCGAAAGTTTACGCTTAAAGGACCAATCCGAGGCGCAGTGAATATGAATCAGATTCGCCTTGGAATTAGAGACGGCTCTTTTGGCAGTTTTCCAAGCAACCAACTTTGAATAAATCCCACCAGTTGAATGGCTATCGACGACCTTTGCCACCCAACCGTTCGGTGGATTTTCTGCCAATATCCTGATCACGCTAGCCATACCACCAGGGGTGTTGGCTGGGCCAACATGGAGGACAGTCTGCATATGGTGGACCACACGAGCCTCAGCAATAGCCTTGGTGCAACCTATATGGGGGGTTGTGTTCAAATCACAGGTTATTGCGTGGCTTGAGTTATGGCGGCTCAATGGCTGATGGTAGGTGAGCTGGCTTTAGCCGGTTTGAGCCTTGCACCATTTGTGCTCCATAGACTTAATGTGGCCAAATGGTCAAAGATACCTTTGGAATATCCCACCCAGAATTCTAAGTTAAAACTCACAGTATTATTGCCGGTCTGGAATGAAGCATTGGTCATCGAGAAAAAATTAGTGGATTTAGCAGCTCAAGAAGTGAACTGCGATTTAGTGGTCGTAGATTCAGCATCTGACGATAATACCTTGAGCATCGTAGAATCTTGGTTAGCAGATTTTCCAGATTCATTTAATTCGAGTAAAATAATTAGAATGCCTAAAAGGCTCGGCAAAACTCCTGCGGTCATCTTAGCATTGGATCAAATGAATGATGTCGATGGAATAATTGTTATGACCGACGCGGATGCTTTTCTCCAACCCGGGTCATTTGAAAGGATTCAGCATTGGTTTAGTGATGCGACGATTGGAGCGGTTGGGGGGACGCCGCAACGAATTGGTGATTTAGGGTCAGAAAAGTCTCATCGAGATCTATATTCGGTTTTGCGAGCAGGCGAATCAGCGTTCGATAGTACACCCTTTTTAGAGGGTTCATTGATGGCCTGGAGAGCAGGAACAATCAATTCTTCAGACCTATATCCAACCGCAAATGCAGACGATGCGCAAATTGCAACAGCGATTAGATTGAATGGGCTGCGGTCAATTCATGATTCAGAATTAATCTTCAGAGATTATATGCCAACTACTGCAAAAGGGCACCGCCGGCAAAAGGTTCGTAGAGCTCAAGGGCTGATTCGATTATTGGTTCGCAAGCGAAAGTTTTGGTTTTCATCTAGAGTTGGACGATTTAGCAAAATTCTCAGAATGAATGCGTGGATGCATATCTTTTCTCCTTTGCTAATGTTTGGAGCGATTATGATGTCTATCCTTCGTAATATCTCTTTTACAGAAGAAGCACTGTGGTTGAGTATTATTGAAATGTATTGTTTGGTGGCTTGGGTATTGGTCAGGAGCCAAAAAGGCTTCCTGGGCATCAAGATAGCCGGTACTATACTAGCGGGGATGGAGAGTTTATTCTTGGCAATGTTAACAACGTTTCGTGGAAAGAGTCTACACATCTGGGATCAACATTCAGATGTTAGAGAAGAGATTTCAAAATGAAAAAAGCCCCCCCGAGAACCGAAGTTCTCGGAGGGGCAAAATCGAGTGTTAACTCGTAATCATTCAACGGTTAAAATTATTTTACTAATTTCACTGTAGAGAGTCAGCGTAGCCAGTGATGGTTCCGATACCCTTGTCAGCTTCGGAGCCGATACCTTTCTTGGTGATGGTTACAACAACTTCACAGCCGCCGTCGTCGCCACTACATAGGTCTTGTCCGTTTTCCATAATGGTAATACCTTCTCCAGCTTCCCAAGCCTTGTCATTTCCACTCTCGAAAGTAGTGAAAGAGCAAGACCCTTCATCGCCGCATGCCTGTGGGGTTCCGCCATCAACAGATATACTGATCTTGACAACAGCCCAGTTAAGGGCGCTGCCGGAAGCCATTGAGACTTCAATCAGTGCATCGTCTGTGCTGTCACCCATAGTGCCAGCCGCATCTTTGTCGTTCCATGTGTAGGTGTCTAAACTGCCGCCAGCGGAATCTCCAGCAAGGCTGGATGCCCACACGTACAGTACACCAGCCAGTACCACAGTGATTGCGACCATTAGAATGGTTGCGATAACTGGGCTGACTGCCTCTTCGTTTCGGTTTTCGTTGTTCATATTTTTGTCCTCCTCCCCCAAGGGGGGAT
>CAUZVL010000132.1:0-4245 GCA_963583355.1 Candidatus Thalassarchaeaceae archaeon | reverse complement strand
AAGTTCCCTTCTGATTTTGCTTTCAGGAGATTTTTTATCGGCGAATAAGCCGAAGTCCTTGGATGCATCACCCACCATAAACTACCGGCTGATAAACTACTTCATGAGGTTTCCTTTGTTTAAGAATTAAATATATTGATTTATTCTCAACCTAAATTGAGGTAAACTCATTAGTTTGCCCTTCTTCGTAAATTGTATGCCTATACTCCTTCGCACCAGAATGAGAAGGGCGTTCAATTGAAAAAAGTATTCATATTCACGAAAATTAGCTGAAAAAATAGTGGACCACGAGGACGAATTGAAATTGGCCCGAGACCTGATTATTCGTTCATATTGGAATGAGAGAAATTGGAAAATGGTTATTGAATCATCAAAACGATTTCCTGAGCATCCATCCGCCGCCTTAGCCATAGATGCAAACAAAAAACTAATAATTAAACCTAAAATAAAGAAGGAACTGGCACCCGTGTCTGGTACTTCAGACAATAGAGTTGATAGAAACCTTAACCCGGCAGGGGTTTTAAATGATAATTGGGACGAAAAAAATGTTTTAAATAATTGGCACCAATTAGGAAAAAGATTGTGGTTTAGATCTGAAAAACGGTGGTCCCATTGGGATATGCCTGAAGGTTTTTCCCTCAAGTCAACTTCCGATTCTCTAATTGAGCTAGCAACGGAAGTATTAATCAGTCCGTGGCATAATGATTCCAAAGAAATTAAAACTGCACGAAGAATCTCTGGCAAAGAAGTTGCACTCTCATTTTCTGGAGGGATGGATTCTTCCGCGGCAATGTTGATAATGCCAGAATCTACGATTCTTGGCTATCATAAGCGGGATTTTGAATCGATGATTAAACATGAAAATGCTGAAATACTTTTTTCAGCGATGGAAGAAAAACTATCCAGAAAAGTAATTTCGATTGGTTCAGATCACGAATTAATTCGCTCAGATGAAGGCAAAATGGTTGGCTTTTCAACCGATTATGCCTCCGGAGTACACCTCATTTTACTCGCAGATTTCCTTGATTTGAAAGGGATAGCATTTGGGTTGCCGATAGATAATGGTTGGTTAAACAAAGGGAAAAAATTCAGAAATTTCGAGCAATCTAATCATTGGCAATATTGGTCAAAACGATTTAATCATGCTGGATTGGATCTCATTCTGCCCATCAATATGATTTCTGAGGCTGGAGCGTTGAAGATTTGCGCACAGAGTAAAATCATCGATTCGATTAATTCCTGTCTTAGAGGTAGTGATCAAAAAGGCTGTGGCAAATGTTGGAAATGCTTTCACAAGAATGGCCCCCTTGGGAGAGATATAGACACTTCTTCATATGAAATTTCAACATTTTTAGCACAAAGGCCTCTCCGAACTGCGATGCATGCTCTTTGGGCGATTCAAAAAATGTCTCTCGGCCATCTTGTACCCGATTTAGAACATTATTTTGAGAATGGCTTGAGTTGGTGGGAGCAAATATACATGCCAGGTTTTGACTTAATCCCTCATTACTTGAGGGCAGAAATAAAGGTAAATAGTTTGAAAGTCCTAGAACCGATGGTCGATAATAGCAAATTAGAAAATTTAGATTTATTTGGTGAAAATTAGTTACGCCCAGCGTCGAACATTTCTCGCAATGACCCATCTTCGAGCATCTCCAAAGCGATGTCGGAGCCACCGATCAGTTCACCATTGACGTAAATTTGTGGCATTGTTGGGAAATCGGACCAAGCGCACACGCTTGGAATCGCCCTTGGATCCGAAAGAATATCAATGCTTGCAAAAGGCTCTCCCATAGTCTGTAAGACCTGTGCAGCGCGGTTTGAGAAACCACATTGGGGGGCATTTGGTTCTCCTTTCATAAATAGAACGAGCGCGTGTTCGTCGACGATTTGTTGCAGTTCTTCTGGGGTCCAATTCATAATTTTCACTCCTTGTTTTGGTGTTTTTGAATTCGCTTGATGTGAATCCCTTGCCCTCCACCATGAGGGTCGAATGTAGTATCGCCAGCGCTTTGTGCCTGTTCGGGCGTCATGCACTTGAGGTCGATCGCGTGGATCGGTGAAGGAATATGTGGTTTGAAATGGTTTAAGATGATCTTTTGGCGCGCTAATGGCCTCATTCCCTCGAAGGTAGATTCGATGATTCGAATGTGAAAATGATCTCCAGTTCCATGAAGGTCAATCGCTTCGACCGAGCAATTTGGCAAGACGCTACGGACCTCGTCCTCAAGCCAAGTAGTGCTCACCATATTGAGGCCCACAAGGGACTGTGCTTTGAACCATTGTCCTGTAGCAATCGATATGCGAAAACCAGAATTGGGGCGAGATACGGTTTGGTTAGCCTCTTCGGACGGCTTAGCCATCGTGTTCGGCCTGATAGGGCAAGTTATTTTGGCCAAGGCATTATTACAGTCCGATTATGGAGTTTTAGTGATAATCTTAGATGCGTTTGCAACCATGTATATCTTGGTCGACGCGGGTTTGCCAACCATTCTCGCCCGTGATATTCCACGGGCTCCAGGATGTGCAAAAGTTGCAGTACGGAGGATTTATCGTTTACAGATGTTAATCGCGATCCCTTTCATTTTAGGCAGTTTGGTTTTTGCCCATTTTATTTGGCAAGATGTGCCTGCTGGATTGATTGAATTATGTGCTGTCATCGCTTTTGGACATATCATGTCCTATCCACATAGAAGTTTGTTGCGCGCCTTAGGTGAGGCCCGTATAGAATCGATGGTCAAACTCTCAGAGAGGGTAATTACGACCTCGCTTTATGCATTCCTTCTTTTCCAAGGCTTTACTCTTTCTTCGGCTTACGCATTGGCCTTTGCAATAGGTGTTGTAATCTCGTTGGGTTTATCGGTTTGGCAAGGTGAAAGGGTTGCTGCAAAAATAAAATTTGATGGAAACTTACCCGTTGATTGGTCGAGCAATAAATCTTTGATCATCGCGGCTCTACCATTTGCCATCACCCTTGGTATTCTCCCGTATGTAACCAAATTGGAGAAATTTCTTTTGGCCTATTTTTCCTCATATGATGAAGTAGCAATTTACCATGTCGCCCAACTGGCTTGGATCGCTGGCTTGATGTTGCCTCAAGCGATGAGAGCTTCGCTTTTACCATATTTAGGCGAAGTGAGAGATGAGCCGGCACAGTTCTCACAACGAATGCTCAAAGCACACCATTATACTGTGATGTTATTACCGATTGGATTGATTTCAGGGGTATTAATCAGCCATTTTTCGATCCCATTTTTCTTTGGATCTGAATATTATGGCGCGGTCGAAGTATTCGATATATTATTGGCCGGATGGGCTTGTGCTCTACTAAGTGTCCCTTGGTACGGCGCTTTACAAGCAGGAAATAATCCATGGCGGTTTACTGCTTTGATAGGAATGGTAGTTTTAGCTGCTTCTATTTCTGGCTGGTTTATCATTCCGGTAGCAGGAGTGGTTGGAGCTGCTTGGGCCAGCGTTATCGGCTGTAGCCTTATGCTATCTGGGAGCAAATTATTATGCCAAGATGAAGATAGACTAACCGATGGTTTGGCAATACTTAGCGTGGCCACATGTTACCTAATTTCGATAGGAAGTTGGTTAGCGCTAATCGGCTTTATCACAGTGATTCCAGCAATTGCCGCCAAGAATCACTTACAGAATCTAGGTGGAATTTCTGAGGAAGAATAGTTTTACAATCCTCCATCAAAACCTGTTCTATTTTATCTGCTAACTCATCCGCATCAGGACTCGTGACCTCCATCCAGGTCGATAGGTCTCCGGCGTCGACCGCAACTACTGGACATCCACAGGTGATCGCTTCGCGCCCGACTAGGGGTCCTGATTCTCGAGTTGAGGTGATCAAGCAAATATCGGCTACTAACATGCGATCCCAGACCACTGGGCGCGGTTGTTTTTGCAAGGTGGTTATACCTATTTTCCAACCCCTAGACTCTAATTGTTCGCCGACTTTTAGGGCGAGCATGTAATTTTTTTCCGGGCGCCGTGGATCAGCCGGGAATAAAATATCCAATTTTGATTTTCTAAATAGCCCTCTGAATTTTTTCATCGGTTTATGCCATTCTTGGTCGACGTTTACATGGCAGGGGATGGTAATTGAATCAAATCTGGTTAAACTATCGCTGACGACGACCAATTTATTTGCACTATGGGCTAATCTTTCCACTCTTTTCGCTCTATGGTCCAGTAAAGCCACATCAAAGTCATGGCCATGAACCACCCCTATCC
>CAUZVL010000131.1:0-4256 GCA_963583355.1 Candidatus Thalassarchaeaceae archaeon | reverse complement strand
CCAGTTGACATCAAAATCATCAGATATCGGCATCTGTCTAGTATGTACATCGAGAATTTCCTTTCGGCCATCTCGGTCTGGCACTCCGATTTCAATCTCTCGATCGAATCTTCCTGGGCGGCGTAAAGCAGGATCCAGTGCATCTCGGCGATTTGTGGCGCCGATGACGATGACATTGTCACGTTCGTTCATTCCATCCATTAAAGTGAGCATTTGGGCGACGACCCTACGCTCTACCTCGCCGCTGACGTCTTCACGTTTCGGGCAAATCGAATCAATCTCGTCGATAAAAACAATCGCCGGAGCGTTATTTGCTGCTTCATCGAAAATCTCACGTAATTGTTTTTCCGATTCACCATAATATTTCGAAATTACTTCCGGTCCGTTAATACAGGTGAAGTGGGCATTGGTTTCGGTTGCTACCGCTTTTGCAATCATGGTTTTTCCAGTACCTGGTGGGCCGTGAAGCAATACTCCTCTTGGTGGATCTATTCCTAAACGCCTGAATAATTCAGGGTGTTTAAGTGGTAATTCAATCATTTCTCTAACCTTTAGTAATTGACTGCCAATCCCACCAATATCTTCGTAGGTAATCCCTTGGGATTGTCCGACATCTTCGTCATCTATCGCTTCGTCCTTGATGACGATATCGGTGTCGCTGTTGACTTGAACGATGCCTTTTGGTGTTGTTTGTAAAACCGCAAAGGGGAGAGCTTCTGCAAATAGAGTCATCCCAGGGATGAAAATTCTATCTCCTGCTACAACCGGTCTTTTGTTGAGACCTCGGCGAGCAAATCCTTCGATTCCAGGTCCAAATTTTACCTTCTGTTTATTCGCCATAACCGGAGAAAGAACTAATTTAGTACAGATTTTTGCTTCGACTTTTGAAACTGTAACCCGGTCACCAAGGCTAACGCCAGCGTTTTTCCGGATAATTCCGTCAACTCTGATGATATCCATTTTGGTATCTTCGGGCCGACTGCGCCAATAGATTGCAGCAGTAGTCTTTGTCTCGCCTTTAATCTCGATGATATCACCGGGTTTTAGGTCGAGGTCGTTCTCTCCACTAATGCGAGCACGGCCGTGCCCCACATCGCTTGGAATGGCTTTAGCAACTCTGAGAGAAGTTGCTGCTGAATCTTTATTGGACATATATCAAGCCTCGGACAAACTTTGCTTCAGGCCCCCCCCCTAAAAGTCAATGCATCCACTCACAAGCGATGCATTGATGTTTGGAATGCATCCCGGACAAACCATGACACATGTATTAGAGGCCGCCTTGGAGTTCATGGATAACGACAACCCTGACAACTTACCAAAGGTAAAAGGATACAATATTATTGACGGACAATTGAAATTATCGAGTGATGGTTCCACATTTACCAGCCAAAACCCGGCATTATTGAACGACGTTTTGGGTGAATTCCCCCTTTCAACCCGTGATGATGTTCACGAAGCTATCGCTGCAGCCCGCCGGGCATTTGCCGGTTGGGCAGCAACACCAGCCCCAACCCGGGGTCAAATCATCGGTAATATGGGTCGACTTTTGATGGATAACAAAGATGCAATCGTAGCTCTAGAAACCCGAGAGATCGGCAAGACAATCAAGGAGTCGGGTGGCTCGGTCCAAGAAGCGATCGATACCTGTTTATTCTTCCAATCTGAAGGTCGACGCCTATATGGTCAAACCGTACATTCCGAACTCGCAGATAAAGAATTGATGACCTACCGGCGAGCCTTAGGGGTTTGTGGAATTATCAATGCTTGCAACTTCCCTGCAGCGGTTCCATTCTGGAAGATAATCCCCGCGTTAATTTGTGGAAATACCTGCGTTTGGAAATCCCCTCAGGATGCCCCACTCCTATCTCTCGCTTTGGCTCGAATCATGCACCAAGCAGGCCTACCTGACGGTGTGGTCAACTTGGTTCACGGCAAGGGGAGCGGTGCTGGTCAATATATCGTCGATGCTGTCGATGAAGGTTTGATCGATAAAATCTCTTTCACTGGCAGCACCGCTGTCGGCAAGATGATCGGCGAAGTGTGTGGACGAAATTTGGTTTCGTGCAGCCTTGAACTAGGCGGAAAGAATCCCCAAGTTGTTATGCCATCTGCAGATATTAGCAACGCGGTTGAAGGCGCATACTGGGGTGGTTTTGGAACCGCTGGACAGCGCTGTACAAGCCTAGGCAACCTGATCTTGCATCAGGACATCTATGATGAATTCATGGAGAAGTTCATGGCTAAGGTTAAGAATACCCACATCGGTGATTCCTCTCGAAATAAAAATATCCTTTATGGGCCAATGCTTTCTGAAAAATACGCAAAGGACTTCCTGTTGGCAACCGAGATGGCCGAGGCATCCGGCGCAACAAAACTTTGGGGCAGCGGAAGAATCGAGACCGGAAATACCCCAGATAATTTCCATGGCACTCCAGAGGATGGAGTATTCATGTGGCCTCATGTTTACGCTGATGTTACCGAAGAGATGGAATGTTTTCACGAGGAGATGTTCGGCCCGGCTATAACCATCGTTAAAGCGACCGATTTCAATCACGCTCTTCATCTTGCAAACGCTTCACCTTACGGTCTTTCAAGTTCTATTTACACCAATGACAGATTGGAAGCATACCGATTCAAAACCGGGATCAAAGCTGGTATGACCGGGATTAATAACTCGACTACTGGAGCCGAGGCCCACTTGCCATTCGGCGGGGTAAAGGGTAGTGGAAACGGCTCGAGAGAGTCCGGAATCTGGGTTATCGAATCCTATTCGTATTGGCACGCCGTTAACGATGAATTATCTGGAAAGTTGCAACTCGCTCAAATGGATGTTGACGAGATCGAAATGGTTGAGGCCGACGTCGATTACTCCACTCTCAGTTGAAAGAGGGATAAGCAATTATCAAAAGCCTAAGACACTAGGCCCGCGATATAGGGGAATTGTTGTGGTCGAAGCAAGACATCTGCCAATGGAAAGGGGATTTGGAAAAACAGATCGAATTGACAATTGGTGGAAGTCACCACTAGCAATGGCTGTCTATCTCGGAATTGCTGTTATATATGCTACATGGCGAGGGTTCATGGAAGCGGATTTCTGGATTTTTGAAGAGTTCGGAAGGTCTGCTGGAAACCAGACAATGGCTATTGAATCCAACGGCAGTCATGTCTTGTCACCTTTGTTTTCTCCTCTGGTTGTTCCTGGTGAAGATGGTCTTGGTTCTTGGGTTCCTGAAAATCTTTGGTGGATGAGTCCGGCAATGTTCATATTGATTATTCCGGCTGGATTTCGTGGTACTTGCTACTATTATCGCAAGGCATACTATCGTTCATTTATGGCAAGCCCTACAGCATGTGCAGTAAGTACGCCATTTGGCGATTACAAAGGAGAGAGTAGAGTCTTTTTATTGCAGAATGTTCATCGTTATTTCATGTATCTCGCGGTTGCATATCTTTTCGTATTGGCATACGATGTATTGCTAGCAACACAATTCCATGCTGATGGGAGTGCTACTTCCTTTGGAGTATCAGTAGGAACTCTTGTTCTCCTTCTAAACGTAATAATGCTTGGTGGATATACACTTGGTTGCCATTCCTTCCGTCACGCAATCGGCGGAATTAGAAACCGTTTCCGCAATGGAGGCGGTGCGGTTGCTGAAGCCTGTTGGAAGAGTTGTACCAAACTGAACAAGAACCATAACAAATGGGCTATTTATTCTCTATTCTGGGTAATGTTCTCAGATTTCTACGTCTATGCTTGCACAGAAGGCTGGTGGACTGATGTCGTACTATTTGGAGGTCTTTGAATGAGTGATTACGAGACACATGATTACGATGTAGTCGTTATCGGCGCTGGAGGCGCTGGGCTAAGAGCTGCAATTGAATCGGCTCGAAGCGGTGCCAAAACTGCAATTATTTGCAAATCCCTATTGGGCAAGGCACACACTGTAATGGCTGAAGGTGGCGCCGCTGCTGCCCTAGGAAATGCAGATGACAGAGATGGTTGGGAAACCCACTTCAAAGATACGATGAAGGGTGGAAAATACCTCAACAATTGGCGTATGGCACAAATTCATGCTCAAGAATCTGCTGATAGAATCCGTGAACTTGAACAATGGGGCGCGGTCTTTGATAGAACTCCATCCGGATTAATCAATCAGAGAAACTTTGGTGGGCATACTTACCCACGTTTGGCCCACGTTGCGGATTCCACAGGTTTAGAGATCATTAGAACTCTACAAGAGAAGGGAATTCATTCA
>CAUZVL010000130.1:0-4313 GCA_963583355.1 Candidatus Thalassarchaeaceae archaeon | reverse complement strand
AAGCCAAACCGGAATGGACTTTCTTACTGAACAAATGCACATTGCTTGGGCTCCGAATAGTACCGATGATTCCGACATACCAACTCCAAGTTCTATGGAAAAAACGCATCATGCTAACTCAGTAGCACATAGCGTTCTTACCTTTATCCTAGATGATGAGTGGAAGCCTATCGTTTCATGGAGTGGATACCAATGGGATGAAACCGAATTTGCCCACGATATTGAAACCGTGATGGCTTCGCACGAACACCCTGGGGATTCAGATGACCATAGCGTGCCTGGATTCACTTTTGCTATTGCTGCGGGTGCGCTTGGATTAGCGATTATCGCAACTTCAAAAGAAGAATAAGATAGGTAAAGGTCTTGAGCAAAAGGCATCTGGCCCGGATTGAAGCGGAGATCGCAAAGTTTGGTATTGCGCCGGCCTTGAAAGCCGGTGTCGCTTGACACGGGAGTTCGAATCTCTCTCTCCGCGCTTCAAAAATATTCAGAACGAGCGAGAGAGAAATTCGAACTAGCCGAGAACTGTACAATTCTCTGCAATGCAACCGTTCTCGGCGTAGTCATCAATTAGAATCAAATCCCAACATATCTAATTGATGAGAATCTCTTTCACCGCGCTTCAATTCAATTCAAACCCAAGGGTTGACAAAGTCCCCCGTACCGTAGGTATCTCATGGCCGGCACCCGAACACGTCTCGCTTTGCTGCTTGCGGCCATGTTTATTTTGGCAGGATGTCTTTCTGCACCAACTCCTGATTGGGGCAAAGGTACCGGAGAAATCCATGTTGAAATCGTTGGTAAAGATGCTAAAATTCATTCCGGAATCGGCACTGTGGCTTATGATGAGACCATCAATTTGATCGATTATTCGGTAGACCCTGAATCCATTTGTGATAAGAATAAGATTTCTGTAACCGGTCAATTGCTATCCTCTATGATCTACGAAAGCCATACCACCGATGCGGTTGAACATGAACAGGCGATCGGTGCATCGGTAATCATCCATAAAATGAGTTTTAACGAGGCAAAAATCGTCGAGGAAGGAAAAGGCGGAAGAGTCGATTTGAAACCTTGGATCAGTCCTTTGACCCCCCAGGAAAAGGTTGGAAGTAAAATCTCTGAATTTGAAGCCGAATGGGCGGTAATCGGAATTATCCCCGGTTCAGAAAACATCGCTGACAATCTCAATATTCTAGAAGAATGGCATCAAGCTATTACCCTAAGTGGCTATGTTCTCAATGTGACCCGCGGTTCAATCGAAGTCGATGATAACTGTGTTGTCGTAGGCCAAGGACATGCCATGGTAATCACCAAAATTACCACCGAAACCGGAGTGGTGACCATGGAAGGAGATGATGATGATGAATGGGCTATGGGCGATACCGATATCTTTGGTGGCTGGACTTTCATCATGTTCTTCTTAATCGCTGCTGGCGGTGGAGGATTCGGATTATTCATCGTATCGACGATGTTAATGCGTCAAGGTGCAACTTCAACAGCCAAGACATTATTGGGAAGAGAAGGTTTTGAGAGAGCGGTTCAGATGAAGAAGAGTCTCAAAAAAGATCGGTCGGAAAGTATCGGTACCAGTGGATCTACAAGAGCGAAACCGAAGATGGAGGCGAAGCGGGAAGTGGTCGAAGAAGAGCCAGGCGAGCGACTTGCTGGTTTTAGTCTAGATTCCGTATTATCTTCAGGCCATACCATAGGTGGGCCCGGCGAGATTTCGGGCGGTGGTGTAACCATCACCGAGAGCGCTGCAGATATGGCATATACTCACTCAGAGCCGGCCGAACCAGCCGCTTCATATTCACCAGTCAGTCCGGTTACATCGGCTCCAGCAGGACCTTCAAGAGGCCAGAGTAACTCCCAACCGGACCCGGCTCTTGGAACGAAATCACACTTTTCTTCGGCGATGAGCGGTTCAGCCTTTGCAACTCAACCATCTAGGGCTGCAAGTCCAACCAAAGGTGCTCATCCGGTTAAACGACGTTCGGTTAGGAAAGAAGAAGCACAGGCGCCGGTTGAACCACCTAAACCGAGTAAAGTTGTGCCTACTCGGCGATCTTCGGTTGCCGATGACGACTTCGATGATTTCTCATTGTGAATCCCAAGGCACATTTGCGGCGCCTCGTACAAGTAATTGCTCGGTCATCCATTCCAAAGTTGCTGGAGCGGTGATAACAGGCTCGCCATCGGTTTGAACCCAGGTGATTGGCTCGATCGGTATTTCGCTGACAGAACCATCTTTGCTTACAGGTTTGATTTCGATTCGATTTGTTTGGACTTGGGTTATACCCCATTTGCCAATATGTTTACCTTTCTTCATTGGCCCCATCAGGGAGAGCATCGCGATTCTAGAAAAGCGCGGCCCGAAGACTAGTGAGCCGTTTTTGTCAAGAGGAGTTACGCCAGGGCATACTTTGTACCCACCGCCGAAAGTTTCGCCCGTAGTGGCTGCAAACATGGAGAAGTCGGTGACCTTCCCCGGTTCATCATCTAATTTGAGCCAGACTTTACGTCGCTTCCAAAACGGAATTGTTGTGACTCCAAGATATGTGTATTTTTTATTGCCTTTTATCCATTTTGCCCGATGTAATTTTGCCCGAGAAATCGAGCTTGTTATTCCGGCATCGGACTCTAAAAACACCCATCGCACAATCTTGTCCTCTGAAGATGGCTTGCCATCCCACTGGTTTTGGGTTGGAGCGGGGTAGCCAGGGGCTGGTTCCGCTGGGAAGCCTTCGAGGCGCCACGCCGCGCAGCGGCGATCTACACCAGTATCGAGAATCTCTATTGCCGCGTCAATATCTTTTCGTGGCACTCCTTGGGTAATGGCATAATCATTTCCCGAACCAAATGGCAATATCCCCATCGGGATATCAGAGCCACGCAACGCTGATGCAACCTCATGGACGGTACCGTCGCCACCGACGGCGACGACTAAGCCTTCGACTTCGCTTGTGCGCAAATCCCAAGCGATTTCACTAGCATGGCCTACTTTTTCGGTCATGTGAGTGGTTACTTCAAATCCATAGGCCTTCAATTTCTCGACTATTATCGGCCAGCGCTTACCACAGGTATGGTCCCGGCTGGCCGGATTAACAATACAATGTAAGTGGTCCATGAGTTGGTCCAGAACCAAACAAGGCAATCAAACCATCTATGGATTAACGCCGATGGGGTCTTGACCTATTGCCGCCTCCACTCTCTCGATGGACTGGAGTGAAGCCAACCTCACCCATATGGCACAAGCCATTGAAATCGCTGAACGCGGGCGTGGTAAGGTCAGTCCAAATCCACTTGTCGGGTGCGTTCTTGTGAAAGAAAACCAGGTTATCGCTGAAGGTTGGCACGACCATATAGGGGGCTTGCATGCTGAGCAAATGGCAATTCACGATGCGGAACAAAACGGCCATAATACCAATGGTGCGACCGCTTATGTCACACTTGAACCTTGTAATCACTTTGGGCGCACCCCACCATGTACTGAAGCCCTGATGTGGGCGGGTATTGGTGAGGTTATCATTGCCTGTAAAGATCCTAACCCCGTCGTTAGAGGTAATGGAATAAAAGTGCTAGAAGAGGCTGGAATCAAGGTTCGATGTGGATTGATGGAGGATGAAGCCAGCCATCAGATGCGTGAATTCCTTTACTGGTGTAATAATCTCAAGCCTTGGGTGACGGTCAAAGTTGCGGTGGATAAAAATAATTCAGTCGACAATAGAGCCGAAGAAGCAGGACGATTTACCTCTGAAGAATGTCTGATTAAAGTTCACGAATTACGCAGAGACTGTTGTGCGATTCTGGTAGGCGCTGAAACCGTAATCCGCGACGATCCATCTTTGACCATTAGGCTAGTGGAATCTGAACGGCAGCCGCTCAGGGTTATCATCGACCCTAATAAGCGGATACAAGCCGATGCAACGGTTTTAACCGATGGTGGTCCAACCAAACATCTAACGTCTGATTTCAACAACTTACCTGCACTATTGGACATGCTAGGTGATTTAGAAATTCAACGCCTATTGGTTGAAGGCGGTCCAAAAACCATCAACAAATTCATCGAACAAAATTTGATCGATGAGTTCATTCTTATCAAATCAGATGTAACTCACAAAGAACCCTATATTGCATCCTTTGACCTTTCTAATTTTGACGAAAAGAAAGAAGAAAAATGGGGAGATGAAAAAGTCACAATCTTTACCCATAAATAAGAAGCAATTCAAACTGGCAATGCTGGTGGGCAATGCAGCCGTAGTACTGGACTGAGCGTAGCGAGGGAAGTGCAGCGGCCAGTTGACCACCGG
>CAUZVL010000129.1:0-4344 GCA_963583355.1 Candidatus Thalassarchaeaceae archaeon | reverse complement strand
GGTGGCTGGATTGCTACGTCGCCCCTAGAGGTTATTTCCCTCAATAGAATCCAAGGGTTACACACCCTTTGCTTACTCGATCTCGACCCTACGGGATCTGGTACTGGCGACCAAAGGCCGATGCAGCCCAAGGATGCTCAAAGCGCTATTATGGCAATGGCAAAAAAATTAGAAGGTTCGATTGGAGTGGGAGAACACAACTCAAACCTCGAGCGTTTAAAATTTGAAGCCTCAATGAATATATGTCGTGAAATAGCCGACTTGGAGGTAATTCTCTGCACCGATATGGGCGGGCCTAATCAATCGATTTTATTCACGAATTTAACCGACCTTCATCTTGGCCCAGAAGGTGGCTTGCATTGTATTGTAATTCCCGCATCTCTAAATGAAGTAGAACAAAAAGCCCTAATCCGTTGGACGAAGGAATGAACAGGGGTGGGCTTGTGGGCCCACTTGCATGGCAGCACCTTCACAAGTAGAATTTCCTGGTAAAAAGCGCCAGCGCATGCGGATGCGGGGCACTAAACAAGCCAACCTCGATACTCAAAAGCGGTTGAGGAAAAACCTTGACACCCTATTGGATAGAGGTGAAGAACTCTTACCGGCAATGACTTGGACTGGAAAATTAAAGTGGGGTCGAACCGACCCTGTTACCAGAACATTAGCAGTTCTAAGAAAGGTTCTTGATAATCGACACAACAGGAAATGGCTTGGAAAAAGAATGATGGCATCGCGCGGCGATGATATCGGCAAGGCGCTAGCGGGGGCTCTCATGGCAGCTCATGATGATGAGATTTCCATCGTTGGAAATTATGCCCACCAGTCATTTGGAACCGCTTCATTCGTTCGCCGAGGAGATGGCAAGCCCGCGTATCAAGCAGGGGTTCAAAATCACCATATGCCTACGCTTCGGATGATTCCTTGGGAGAACCATGCAAGGAGTGGTTACCACTTTTTTTCATGGAGGGGTGGATTTGTCTGCTCGGGGCCTGAGCCAAAAGTCCCCGAGGGGTGGCTCGATGATGTTCTGGCGCGCTCTCGCTTCAAGTTCACAAAAAATGATAATATTTGGGTTACAAGTGGGCTAGATTTCCAAAAGGTGAAAGATGAAGAAATGTGTGGGGAAGGGTATCTTTTACTCAACTTTAACGACGGTAGTAAAGTCGCAATTGATTTTAAAACCATGAGCGCTATCAAAGGGAAAAAATCATTTGTTCATGATTTGGCCCTCTCGATGCTACCCCCAAATCTCTCAACCGTAATGACTCCTGATGCGATATGGGCGCCAGAAGGTTGCTCGCAAAAGGGCGCAAGAGAATCTATCGATCGGGTTTTAGATGCCTGGGTTGGTTTAACTCTGAATGAAGGGTCGCTCGCTCAAAGGGTTAAAATCGCGGTTTTAGCAAACCTAGATGAAGGCTTTGTTGTCGCTGAAAAGTGGTTCGATAACGCCGAAGAAGCGGTGGTTCAACTGAAGGGCTCGATCGCAGAAAAAGAACTTGCTTTAATCCTCTTAAATTCGGCAAAGGGAAGCGGGGTAAGAATTACCCAGCGTGGCGACCTCCATCAAAGAGATGGTGACGCGGTAGAAATTTCTGCCAAGTCCTTGAACGATGTTCTCTCGGCACTATGGTCTGACCACGGACAAGCCGGTTTGGAAGAATATGGATTGGGCCCGGATGAAGCCGAAATCTTGTGGTCAACTCAAATGGATAAAATGCGCCCATTCGGTAAATTTCTACGCGAATTAAGCGATAAAAGATCCAAGGCTTCTGTCGCATCTAAATTCCCATTCAAACGGGGAAGGTTGCCTGGCGCAGTCGGGTACATTCACGACCTAATTCTAACCGCTTTGGTGGATGGAATGGGTACTGCTGAAAAATCGGCCCTATCCATAAAGGGCGACATCGACAAAGAAGCAAGTGCTTGGGCTTGGTTGGTGGCCGCTGGCAGGTCGACGGGACAAGATTGGCAATTCTCTCCAAATGCGCGTGACCGCGGTGGTGTTTGGAGTGCTGCGACAAATAACGCTTGGAAAGAGGCAAAATCTTTGGTCGCAGGCCAAGAACACGATTATTCCGAATCTCTCGAAAAACTAAGAGTGGCCTGTGGTCAAATTGAAACGTTCTAATATGTTGAACGCGTGGAATCGTCATGCAGATTTCCCACCTCGGGCATGTCGTGCTTTACGTCGAAAATTTAAAGAAATCTGTTGAATTTTATTCAGAACTTCTTGGGCTTGACTCATATGGAACTGTTTTCAATGGAAGGGCCGCGGTTCTTACAAGTGGAAGAACCCATCACGAATTATTACTAATCGAAGTCGGCCAAGCCCCTGGTCCATTGAAGGGTCATAGATTAGGGCTCTATCATATCGGGTGGTGCATCGGAAATACCATCGGCCAATTGGTCGAGGCAAAAAATCAGTTGGACCAAGCAGGGGTGGTAATAGATGGGATCACAGATCATACAATAACTAAAAGTATCTACATCAAAGACCCGGATGGTAATGAATTAGAGCTATACGTCGATTGCCCAGAAGTAGATTGGAAAACCGATAAAGGTTGGATAGAGAGCCCAATTAAAGCCCTCAACCTTTAATGAAAGGTCGCTAAACCATACTCCTTCATGTTTCGCATCACAATAAATCACCAAATCTCCTATCTGGATCACAATTGTCTTAGGAGGGGTAATTGATTACTCTTGTTATTGTTTTATTCTTTGGAGTAACCCAATAGTTGGTTGTACTTCAATTTCATAATCCTCATCATCTTCTTCAGAGTCTATCTGTTCGTTTAGATTCATAATAAAGGATGCAGAAATAAACAATATTCCTGCCGCCCATAATAATAATGGAATCAAATCAAGGAATGTATCAAAGTTCATCCAATATGTAAAATAGTTTTGATTTTGGACAATCGCACTTTCCATCTCTTCAGCATCTTCATCTCCAATCATCGATGAGGATTGAATTTCAAATATAGGAACTAAGTCATCCATAAGTGGGTTGGATTTCATATCGTTTCCGGCCCGGGAATCAAGATAGAAGGTGGTGGTAGATTCTCCGGCGATAATCAAACCAGAAAGTGTTTCCGACATAAGTTTGATATCACTGCCTAAATAGATCGGCAATGCGCTGGGTGTCGCATCTAAAAGGGTAAATGTTTTCAATAGATTTGCTTGGATTGAGCGATCGGTTGGCCCGACCGATGCTTCACAAGTATTGACGGGAATCCCTTTCAGCACATCGGTACCGCTACAGCTAATGTCCGCTATTATATAGCCCGAAACATCAACTTTATCGCCCGCTCCGGTGATAAATCCGCCTGTGGCGCCAGATATTTCTTCCGGCGTCAATAACCCTAGTGTCGCATCAAACATCTTGTCATTTCTCCATGACAATTGGCTCGATCCATCTTTTTTGATCAACTCTCCTTTGTCGCAAGATGATTTCTCACCACTACAAATGGTGTAGTTTGTTCCATCGCCATTGTTAATTCCGTTCGAACCGAAATAGGTCTTATTCGATTCTAAAGAGGCCCATCCAACACTCATATTTGTTGAACTTCCAGACGCTAAAAATGCACTCACAGGATCGTGCCAGCCCAGAAGCCAACCATTGATTGATTGGGTTAAATATGGCTGGGCTTCAAAACTTCCAATAAGAAAATCTTCGACAAATTCGTCGAAAATAGATTCTACAAGTAATGAATGTAATGCGGCCGCTGCGTCATTTTCGAGGCCGTAAGCCGAAGCGATTACATCCACGCCCCACTCGCCGTTTGCTGATTGTGTCGCGTCCAAATACCCCGGTGGAGTTTTGCCTGATAATTCCCCATAGAGAAATAACATCGCTCCTGATGAAGTTGTTATCCCGAGGGGGCCGTACAATATGTTTGCCGATTGCTCGGGGGTTAGAGAGATTGCAGGTAAGGCGTTGTCGCGCTCCCAGTCTCCGCCTTGATTCAAACTATATTGCAAATATCCCCCATTGATTGGGTCTTCATCACCAAAAGAAGTATTGACAAATTGGCCGGCATTAATGGTTCCGTTTCCGCCTAAAAGTGCCATTTGAATAGAGGTTAAAGAAGTCGACCATCCTCCGGCCCATGTTGCAATCGCTGCATACTGGATATTGCTTAGTGTGAAAGTAGACATTGCGGTTGTAGAATCCATTTCCAAGAACTCGCTCAATCCAAACCCTGTTCCTGCGGCGTTTTTGGCCAATAATCCGAGTGGATTACTGCCCCCGTCCCCATTCATCATTAAATCAAGGCAGTCAACATTTGAAAAATCAACATCTAATAAGTTATCCAAACGATCTGCAATATCGTCACTATCAGA
>CAUZVL010000128.1:0-4387 GCA_963583355.1 Candidatus Thalassarchaeaceae archaeon | reverse complement strand
CTCCTTTTCTGACCATTCATCCCAATTCCAAACATGAATATCCGTACCGCAGATGCTGGTTGAAGATGTTTTCACCAATACTTCTCCAACACCGCATGTTGGAATTGGATGGTCGATATATTCGAACCCATTCTGTTGGCTAGTGACCTTTGTCCACGCTTTCATGGTCGCAGGTTCTTCTGACATCAACCAGCCCAGTACCCAACTCGTTCTTGAGCATTGGCTCGCCTGGATTGCTCAATTCCCTTGCGAGAGTTGTTGTTGAATATCATCCGGGATATGTGCTTCGACCTGAGCCCAGAGCACATCGTCAATTCTAAGGATTGAAACCGCAGCCTCAGTTGCACCAGTCAATGCTTGACGGGTAATATTGAATGGCTCTAAGATGCCTCTTCCTACCACGTCACTCACGCCGCCGGTCTCGAGATCAAGTCCTATATTGTCGCCATGTTGAGCTTGAGCGGAAGTCAATTGCAATAACATGTCGATACCGTCAAGTCCTGCGTTATGAGCCAAGGCTCTTGGAATCGATTCCAAAGCATCAGCCCAGGCTTCAATTCCCATCTGCTCTCTACCAGAGATCGATTCAGCATGCCGCCTTAACCTGCGGGCCAAAGCCACTTGAGTCGCTCCTGCTCCGGGTAATAACCACGGTTGTTCAACCAATTGGCAGGCTACTCCTAACGCATCGGCAAAGCATCTCTCTACCTCGCCTAAAACCTCCTTAGTACTCGCTCGAGCGATGAGTGTTGCCCCACCGTCCTCAGCATCTAAGATCCAGTGATTTACCCCGCCCCTGAGTTCTTCTCGAGTGTGAATAAATGCCCCCAAATCCGCCTTTGTCGCTCGACCAGCATCATAGATTGTGGTTGCACCACAAGAATTTGCTAACAGGTCTAAATCATTGGATTCGACTCGGCGATATGCCAAAATCCCGGCGTTGGCTAATTTTTGTTTTGCTTCTTCATCAACGCCTTCACGGCAGACTACAAGGTCACAACCGATCGCGATCAAATTGTCGATTTGTTTGTTTAATGCCTTAGATTCAGCTGCTCTAAACGCCTCTAACATTCCCACCGATTCTATTGAGAGTTTTGATTCAGCCAAGGGCTTTCTTCTTTCGATACCACCGTCGATCAAGAGAATATTACCCGGACCCCCACTCTCCATCATCTCAGGATGGATTCTGGTTTTTGCAATTGCTAATCCGGATGTCAATTCGGTATTTGCGATCTTGCTTCCAGCTTGTTGAATCACCTTGACTCTAGTAGGGTCGGCTCGGCCATTCGTGAGAATATTATTTGCGGCTTCTAGGGCTAAGTTAGAAAGATGAATCTGGGATGCTTGGTCCATTTTTCCCGCCAATGAGGTTTCGACCGCCGATTTTACCTGGGCCGAATCGGCTTCAATCCTCAATTCGTCAAGAGCCGAGAGGGCGAATTCTTCCGCTTGTGAAAACCCTCTGGCTATGATAGCAGGATGGACTCCTTGCCTAACCAATTGCCAGGCATTTCTCAGCATTTCAGCACAGATTACGACAGTTGAGGTCGTGCCATCACGGGCTACTCGGTCTTGGGTTGATGAAGCGCTGATTATCATCCGGGCGACCGGGTGCTCGACCCTTGCGTTTTCGAGAACTGTAACCCCATCATTGGTGACCAAGATTCTGCCCTCGTCATCGATTAGCAATTTGTCAAGACCCTTTGGTCCTAAGGTAGAACGCACTGCTCCGGCCAAAGCGATGGCGGCTTGAACATTTTTTCTAAGCGCCTCGCGACCACTAGTGCGCTCGGTCGATTCTAGGATGGTCTCCTCGGCCATGGTTCGGGCGACTTGCCGGTTCAATTTCAACCCGTCTATTGATCACATCAACAAAAGTATCCAGACTTTCGAATCGTTTGGTTCATATATGGGGGGCTGCACCGACTATACAACCGATGGTTAAGTAGTGGTGTAAATACGATGGCTGAGGACTGGGAAGAAAAAATGCTAGAGAAGATGGCCGAGATGTTCAAATCGATGGGCATGGATATCGATATCGATCAACTAAGAGGCTTATTGGACCAATTCCGTGGTCAATTTGATGCCTTGGGTATCGATGCAGAACGCATTGCTAAAGGTGATGTAAACTTTAATTTTGACATGTCCAATCTGATGAAACTGTTTCAATCCGGCAAACCACTCGATGAGCTTCTTTCCAACCTTGGCGTAGATGTCAAGGTCGATGCAGCACCAATAGTCGTAGATATCGAAGATGAAACCCCGACTAACGAAATTCTCAACCTCCCCGCTGACGATGTCTATCTTTCAGGTTGGAATATGTCCATCACAGTAGACTTCTCTACTCGCCCAGAGATCGAAGAAATCGAAATAGCTCTCTCGAGCGGCGGTGAACAAATTCATGTTCTTTCGGATCCCGCTAAGCCACCGCTCGCACAGATCGCTTTGCCTCACCAATGCGAAGATGTTGTCGATTGGTCGTTGAATAACGGCATTCTCGATATCACTCTCAAATTGACTCCCCAAGGACCAGCTCTCCCTGAGCCGAGCCAAAGCCTCGACGAAGATGTCGAGGATGATCACACTCCAGCCTCTGATGAAGTCAGCATCGATCTAGCCGATGATGATGACGATGACGAGAATGATGGAGGGATCCCAATCTTTTGATTGGATCACAAAATAAGGAAGTGAAAAATATGGCAAAAAATTATGTAATCGGAATCGATTTAGGAACTACAAACTCTTGCGTTGCAACTATTGAAAATGGCGAAGCGGTCGTTATCGCTAATGCAGAAGGGGCACGAACAACTCCATCGGTTGTCGCATTCGCAAAGGATGGCGGCGAACGTATGGTCGGCGTGACTGCAAAACGCCAAGCGGTAACCAACCACGAGCGCACAATCATGAGTGTGAAGCGTCAAATGGGGACAGATTGGAGTAAAAAGATAGATGATAACGAGTACACTCCACAAGAGGTATCCGCTTTTATCTTGCAAAAACTCAAAGCGGATGCGGAAGCATACTTGGGTACAACCGTAACAAAAGCGGTTATCACTTGCCCGGCTTACTTCAGCGATGCTCAAAGAAAAGCAACAAAAGACGCAGGACGAATCGCAGGTTTGGATGTTCTTAGAATTATCAACGAACCAACTTCTGCTGCACTAGCCTACGGTGTCGACAAAGAAGATGATCAAACCATTTTGGTTTATGATCTCGGTGGCGGAACATTCGACGTATCGGTTCTGGAAATCTACGATGTAGATGGGCAACCTCAAATTGAAGTAAAAGCAACCGCTGGAAATAATAAACTCGGTGGCGATGATTTCGATGATGTCCTAATCGACCATCTGGTAACCGAATTCAAAAAGTCGACCGGAATTGACCTTTCAAAGGATTTGCAAGCTATGAGCCGTCTCAAAGAAGGCGCAGAAAAAGCAAAGATCGAATTGTCTGGAACCGGACAATCTCAGGTAAACCTCCCCTTCATCACAATGGTTGATGGAGCACCAGAACACCTTGATATCATGGTTACAAAAGCCAAATTTGAGGAATTGATTGCACCATTGGTCGAGAGAACGATGAAGCCTACCCGTCAGGCGATGAAGGATGCAGGCGTGACCAAAGGTTCGGTCGATAAGGTACTACTCGTCGGTGGTTCAACCCGAGTCCCAGCGGTTCAAGCAGCGATTGAAAAGGAAACTGGAAAAGCCCCATTCAAAGGGATCAACCCCGATGAAGCGGTTGCAGTCGGTGCTGCACTTCAAGCAGGAATCATCGCAGGCGACGAAGGTGTTTCTGACATCCTCTTACTCGACGTTACCCCTCTTACCCTCGGAATCGAAACCCTCGGTGGCGTGATGACCAAGATGATCGAGCGAAATACCACCATTCCAACCCGTCGTAGCGAGACCTACTCTACCGCGTCGGATAACCAACCTGCAGTCGAGATTCACGTTCTTCAAGGAGAGCGCGAATTCGCTAAGGATAACACCACATTAGGCCAATTCCACTTGGTTGGATTACCTCCTGCGCCTCGTGGCGTCCCTCAAATCGAAGTTACTTTCGACATCGATGCTAACGGTATCGTATCGGTTAGTGCAAAGGATTTAGCAACCGGGAAGGAACAATCTGTAAAGATTGAATCTTCGACCTCTTTAAGCGAGGATGAAATCCAAACCAGAATTTCGGAAGCAGAGGAATTTGCTGAATCCGACAAGCGCAAGAAAGATCAGGTCGAAATGAGAAATATGGCTGACCAAATCGTCTACCAGACTCGTCGCACCGTCGAAGAGGCTGGAGAGAAATTATCCGATGAAGACAAAGAACCAGTTCTTGGTCTTGTCGATGAACTCGAAGCTCTACTTCAAAACGAAGAAGGAGAGATAAA
>CAUZVL010000127.1:0-4391 GCA_963583355.1 Candidatus Thalassarchaeaceae archaeon | reverse complement strand
GCTATGTTGGTTTCGAGCCATCTGGCAAGGCCCATATTGGCTGGAAAGTACTATCTTTACAATTGAAACGAATGCTCAAAGCGGATACAAATGTGATGATTTTTCTCGCTGATTGGCATGCTTGGGTCAATGATAAATTCAAAGGAGTGATGGAAGATATTCAAACCACTGCTCGTTATATGGAAGAGTGTTTTAGAGCATTACTAGATTACCCTCCCGAAGGAGATGGTCCCGGACAACTTCGATTTGTTTGGGCCTCTAGCATAATGGTTGAAGGAGATTATTGGGCCCGGGTTCTTCGCTGTTCAAAAAATATGAGTTTAGCGAGGGTTCGAAGAACCTTCTCGATAATGGGACGCGACGAAGAATCGTCGGATGGCGACCTATCACGATTTTTCTATCCCGCCCTTCAGGCTGCCGACATCTTTGAGATGGATATCGACATAGCCATCGGCGGTATGGATCAAAGAAAAGCTCACATGTATATGCGAGATGTTGCAGACCGCTGGAATTGGTACAAAGCAACCTGTTTACACACACCTATTATCTCTGGGCTCAAATCTAGTGGGGCGAGGATGGAATCCTTTGACCACAAAATGAGCAAATCTGATCCAAACGGAGCGATATTACTCCACGATGAAGAAAAGAAATTGTCAAAGAAAATGCGCAAAGCATATCTCGACCCCGAGAATGGGGAATCCCCGGTTTACGAATTGATCGAAAACATCATTCTACCAGAATTTGGAGAGGTAATAGTAACTCCGAAACCTGAGTTCGGCGAACCTTCGACCTGGACCGATATCGAGTCATTCAAGGCTGCTGTCGCTGATGGAGTCCTCCATCCTTTCGATGCAAAAATGGGAGTTGCAGCAGGTATTGCCCGAGGCCTTGAAGGAATAGCATCTCACTTTGAGGCTAACCCTCAAACTCTTGAACGAGTTAACGAACTCACCAAGTGAGTGAACAAGGTTCTTCAACGCGATTCAGGTCGCCTGAGTCAACCCCTAGGGGGTTGGAGTGGTTTTGATGGCAAATATCGTAGTTTTAGTCAAACGTGTTCCCGACACAAATGCACGTATCGTAATCGCCGATAATAAAGTCGACCTCTCGGCTGTAAAATGGGTCATCAGCCCATATGATGAATTTGCTATCGAGACCGCTCTTCAGCACAGAGAAGCAAATGGCGGCTCTGTTACCGCACTAACTCTCGGACCTGCGGCTGCAGATAAAGTCCTCAAGGATGCAAAAGCTATCGGCGTCGATGAAATAGTCCGAGTGTGGGATGATTCTTGGGCCGATCTCGACTCAAATGCAACCCAATCTATCCTAAGTCAATCCATAATCGGTTTAGGTGCAGATTTGGTATTTTGTGGTAAGTCTGCAGCCGATACCGGAGCGGGTTCTACCGGCCCTGGTGTAGCACAACGCCTAGGTTGGGCCAGTGTTTCCAATGTGACTGATGTAACGTTCGAAGGCGGTTTAACCGTCACCGCCCCAGCTGAAAACGGGGCGGCAATAATCGAGATTTCCGGTCCTGCCGTCATCTCTTGCGACAAGGGTTCAATCAAGGTGCGCAAGCCAAATGTCAAAGGAATTATGATGGCGAAGCGCGCAAGTGTTAATGTGATTTCAGCCGATGCTCCCGCATCGATGGTCACTATAGTTTCACAATCTTCCCCACCTGCAAAAGCCGCTGGGAAAAAGTATGAAGGTCCTAGTGCAGCCCAAGAGGTCGCAAGGCTTCTGAGGGACGAAGCAAACGTAATTTAAGGTGAATAAAATGTCAGAGAGTATCATTATCGCAGAAATTAACAAAGGTGCTATCGCACCGGTAACCGCAGAGCTCATCAGCGCTGCTATCGCACTTGGCACAACACCGATAGTCGTAGTCCCTTGTACCGATGCTGCTATTGCAGACGGTGCTGGATTCGAAGGGGTTAGCCGAGTAATCGCAGTAAAGGGTGCGTGCTTCGAGAATTACGATGCATCATCTTGGGCCGGTAGCATCGCTGCAGGTGCACCTTCGGGAATCATTATCGCAGCAGCCACACCACAATCAAAGGATTTGATCGCAAGGATTGCTGCAATAAGAGGAATCTCGGTCGTTCAAGATGTAGTCGCAATTCATGGCAATAATTTAACCAGCCCAATCTATTCTGGCAAGGCTATGCAAACCGTCGCTATTTCAGGTGATGCTGCAATCTCGGTTAGAGCGAATATCTTCTCTCCAGCCGCATCTGCAGTAGCAGAGGTTTCGGTCGTCGACCAATCCGGAGATATCGCAACCGCGGTAAAGGAAATCATCGCCCGTGCATCGGCTCGCCTCGATGTTAGTGAAGCAAATATCATCATTTCGGGCGGTAGAGGAATGGGTAGTCCTGATAATTTCGTCCATCTCGAAGCCATCGCTGATGTACTTGGAGCCGCAGTAGGCGCCTCTAGAGCTGCGGTCGACACTTGGGATTCTATTCCACATAGTATGCAAGTTGGTCAAACCGGTAAGACCGTCAATCCAAATCTATACATCGCGGTCGGCATCTCCGGTGCGATTCAGCACTTGGCTGGCATGCGTTCTTCAAAGTATATCGTAGCCATCAATAAGGATGCTGACGCCCCAATTTTTGCTCATGCCGATTACGGAATAGTAGCGACATGGGAAGAGACATTGCCAATTCTCCAATCTGCTCTGAGTGCGATGATGGCTTGAACGGTTATTCAATGGTATTTGTTTAGAAAAGGGTTGTGACGCTTTTCCTCACCGATGGTGGTCAATGGCCCGTGGCCAGGATGAACGATTGTATCTTCTGCTAATGGCCACAATCTCTCACGTATCATTCGTAAAAGCAATTCGAGGTCACCGCCGGTATCCGGTAGGTCGGTTCGGCCTATCGAGCCTTGGAATAGTGTGTCTCCAGCAAATAAATGATCAGGCTCATCTTTCAACTTAAGATTGAGACAGCAACCGCCTAATGTATGACCAGGAGTATGAATAATCTCAAATTCAAGTCCAGCGAAAATATGTTTTTCACCATGGGACCAAGAGTGTTCTGCGATTGCGGGAGGGGGGAGATCAAAGCCCCATTGAGCACCTGACTTTTGGGCTAATGATTGCAAATAATCATCATCGGAATGTAACCACCATTCAAGATTATAATGTGATTTCAGATAAGGTATATGGCCACTATGGTCAAAGTGTGCATGAGTATTTAGCAATGCAACCACTTTCCTCTTGCCATGATATTGGCCAATAAGTGCATCCGGGTGACCAATCCCATGGTCGATCCAATCCATTATTCGCTCCGAGTCACCACCACCATCGATGATAATAGTCTCACCGTTAGAAGTGCTGGTCACTACTGAACAGCGTTGCCTCAAGGCGGTTACGAAAAAATGAGCGATGCAAACCATTGTAATTACTCAACCTTTACATCAATAGAATCCGAAGACCAGCGGCCTTCGATATCACGGATGCGTAATTCAAACCGGTGGTGCCCTCTCATCAATTTAACCCTCAAACGGTCTGCATTTCCGATCTCTTTTCCGCTTTGGTCTACCCACGACCACAACTCAATTCTAGATTGTGGATCGCGTGTCCCTGTACCGTCTAAAGTAACTATTGCGCTGCCATCTTCGCCTGCGCGCACCTGCTGGTCACCACCTGCATCAGGTGATGGTGCGATGATTTCGGCAATGTCTAATGAAAGTGATAACATCAAATCATCTTCATCTTGAGTTGATTGAATTACCGGTTCAATATCATCGTTTAGTGCATCCATCAAAGCATCACCTCTAACAGTTGGCTGGGTTGGAGCAAAACCTGCTAAGTCCTCATAGGATGATTCGGAACCATAAAGTTCGGACGCATCAATCTCGATTGCTGGTGCTTCACCCCAATCTGCGATAGAACTGGTTTCATCGACTTTATCGATTGGCTCCGAATTAGAATCGACAACGACAACCGGCTCTGGATCCGAGTAATCATTTTGGTCGGAACCAGCGACCAAAACTACATCTCCTGCGCTATTACTTGAAATATATTCGACCATTCCTTTAGTCTCAACCGCCCATTCAATCCCTTTATTCGAGATTTTATGAAGATGAAACCAAGAGCCGACCAAACAATGTTCGCCGCGATCGATTAAGATATTCGCAGGGTGTTGTAATTCACAGATTATATCTTGACCAAGCATTACTCCACCCATGTCTAATCCCATCCAAAATCCGTCGATTGAAATAACTCGGCCTTTGGTATCAAAGCGATTTTTAAGTTGGCCGTCAACCCAATATTCTACCTCTAATGCCTCTTCCTCACCTGGGACCAAACCATGGCCTTCACGGGCGATAACGAGGGTGTCATCCGACCAGCCAAGTGCGGTGATCCGCTCGCCTAC
>CAUZVL010000126.1:0-4431 GCA_963583355.1 Candidatus Thalassarchaeaceae archaeon | reverse complement strand
CAGAATCGTTCCATTGGGTTCCTTCGTCAGGGAATTCGTCCGACCGACCATCGCCTTGGTCCGAGGTATTCCATCCGTCGTCATCCGGGTCCAAATCGGCAAACCAAAGGTAAAAACCTTCGTCATGAGTTCCAAATGCTTGGGCGATTCTCATCCCGCTTGGCGCCCAACTCAAACCATAGGTTCGACCACAATTATTGCCTTGAGTTCCTTGACAATTATTTGGCCGAGGCTGTACGATATTATCGACGCCGTTGCCGGTATCAACATCGAAAACCTTCGAAGTCGCCCCATCTCCTTGGTAATAACTTCCACCAAAGATAACTTGTTTACCATCGGGTGAGAAATCGGTAGCAAGGCAAGAAGTAGTGAATGTCTTGGTCCAAGTATTGAACCAATTATCGGTGTTAAACACTCGCAATCGTGAACTGCCTTGGCTTTGGACATAGCCTTCACAGACCGCGATCCTCTTGCCGTCTGCCGACCATGCCACATCATTGACTGACCCCGCTGGAACGCTCAAGGTCCGGGTGGTCGTCCAATTGGTAGTCTCGACGATATATGCTTCACCATCACCACCTGCGACCAAATGGGAACCGCTGGGGGAAAATGCGACGCTATAAAACCGGTCTTCGCCACCAGGATTTGGATTACTGATCACCGCACCGGTCGAAGAATTGATAATTCTGACAACTCCGCTAGTACCACCATTGCCGCTTTGACCGATTGCTATTGCAAACATAGTCCCATCATCTGAAAACGCGACATCTTTGATTTCATCTCCACCTCCAACATCGGTTGAAATCGACGAATGAAGTACGGTTAAATTGCTTGCCCAATAGATTTTTGCAGTATCTTGGCCATCGGTTCCAACCCCAATATATTGGCCATCTCCAGACCAAGCAATCTGGTTTGCATCATCGGTAAATGCTTGAACGGAACGAATAATAATCCCAGTATCTGCCTCTCTGATTCTAATATATCCGTTTTCATCTGAGGATACCACATATAGACCATCGGGGGAGTGGTCGACATCCCAATAATCAAAAGAAGAAGTCATTGCAACTTCTTTGGCGAAATCGGGGTTATTACTGGTCCAACCATCATTCCAATCAGATGTGCCATCTCCGTCTCTATCGGGACACCCGGTCCTATCAACGGTTGAATTTCCATATGAATAGGGGCAATTATCACTCGAGTCCTCGACCCCATCACCATCACCATCAGCAGCTGAACCAAACGATAAACCAACCATCGCCAACATCAACCCGGCCATGATGATTGCATGAATTCTTACTGGTTGCATGTAAAGTCCGACATACTCTATACATTATGTGTTATGGTCGTTTTGTGTCAACTGACCTACTCAATTTAGCGCAATTATTGAAGCAGAAGAGGCCCAGCCATCGGTAATGGCCGGCGACCTACCACGGGTGAATATCGCGGTCAAAGACCGGATTTTGTTGCATTTGCTAGAGCAAGATCACCAAGCGGATCGATTCGTAGTTAGCATCGCTCTAACCCGCCCCGGCATCGCAGAGGCCTGTGGGCAGCACCCTCCGAACGTATCTCGAGCGATGAGAGGACTATTGCGAAATAGATTGGTTAGCGAGCATTCTCGGTCGATCAAGGGCGATGAAAGACGCCAAAAAACCTGGCAATTAACCGATGTGGGCCGAGAAGCGGCTCGAAATAGATTGGCGGATTTATCTTCGACCAAGGTTTTGGTTCGAGACCATGATGGAAAATTGCTCGAGATCGAAGGCTGGGAGGTTTCCAAGCGATTAGAAGCCGATTTGTCGCTTTTACAAATTCTATTGCACTCTCTACACGAGGGAGTTTTGACCTATGGCGATATCCGTTTTGGCCCGATTCGAAAAAACCGAGACCAAGAGGATGGCTTACCGCCACCCGGCCGCCTAACCTTACTCGCAGGTGCGCACGCAACCTATCATACCGAGCCGCCAAAAACCAGACCTGTTCACGGCCGAGAAGATGAAACTTTGCAGATTGAAAATTGGTTTACTAAAAGAAAACCATGTATGGTCGTCCACGGTATCGCTGGAATTGGCAAATCCACTTTGGTCGCGAATTGGCTCGATGGCTTTATGAAAAAAGAACCCAATCTGTCGGTTTGTTGGTATCCTTGTCAACCGTGGGATAAGGCTGTGGGGCTCGCAGTATCCTTACTCCACCGTTTCGGAGTCGATGAAAAACACGACCCATATCAATTGATGGACACCCTTCCACTAAGCCCGGGCGCTGAATTTGATGTCGATGCCTGGCGCCGCCGTTTGCTAGCTTATCTTACCGATGCGACCGCGATCAGGGAGCGCTTCAAGGATGAAACTGGCGGCCCGCCGCCATATTGGTTGATAGTTTTGGACGATGTACATCATATAATGGCAGAAGCGAGAAATTTGCTCGGCGCACTTCTCGAGATCTCTACGAAATCACCTTTGCGATTGTTATTTATTTCCAGAACCACACCCGATGTTTATGATCGGCGAGATGTTCACACCAGAAATATTGTTGAAGAATTACCCCTAAGCGGCCTTTCTCTGGATGAGATCGGGGCGTGGGTTGACCAAATGACCGGAGATGCACCTTCACCCGAAGACGTTCATCGCCTAACCGGGGGCCACCCCTTAGCGCTTGAGTTATTGGAATTATATGGCCAGACCACCCATGGGGATTGGTTGAGATTTTTAGACGAGGAAATAATCACCCAAATGCCACCCGATGAACATGAATTATTGGCAACCCTAGCTTTGAGCCAAAAACCAATCCCGTGGAAAAAATTAGCAAAAGCGGTTTCTTGGCAAGGAAAACCTCCACAAAACCTTCTCTCTTACGGTTTGTTGCTCGAACTAGAAGAAGGAATGTGGTTGCACGAAGCACTCAGAGAGAGATTCTTACGAGAGGTCGGCAAGGATGCCGAAGCTAGAAAATCTAAATTGGTTTAATCAGAAATCACCAGCACTCATGTGCTGATTCAACCAAGCCAACAATGCAGGTTTTGGAACCATTCCGGCTTGATTTGCGACCTTCTTACCATTGTGGAAGAGAAATAGTGCCGGAATTCCGCGCACGCCCATGCGAGCAGCATTCATTGAGTCGGTATCGGTATTGACCTTTGCAATAGTCACAGGGGACTCAGCAGCAACTTGCTCTAAAATGGGGCCGAGCGCTTTACAAGGGCCACACCAAGGTGCCCAAAAATCGACTAGAACCCATTCATCTGCATTGATTACCGAATCGAAATCTCCATCAGTTACTGCCTTGACATCACCCATGCTCTCACCATTCGGCCGGTTAGGGGGGTCATCTATGATGCTTTGCTAGGACCCCAACCCTCATGTCATCGTTTCACCTCGCCCGTAAATAGAGGGATTCCCGATGATTATCGCACCATCTGTTCTAACCGCCGATCTCGCCGATCTTGGTAATGCTTGCAAAGAAGCGGTTTCAGCCGGCTTGAAATGGCTTCACCTCGATGTAATGGATGGAAATTTTGTCCCCAATCTTACCTTCGGCCCCCCGGTCATTGCAAAATTACGCAAAGCTCTCGGCGACGAACCTACATTCGATGCCCACTTAATGATTTCAAATGCAGAGGATTGTTTTCAACAATATATCGATGCAGGATGCAACCATATCTCAGTTCACGCTGAGGCAGTAACCCATCTTCACCGCTGTTTAACCGCGATTGGCCAAGCCGGTGCAACCGCTGGAATAACCCTTAATCCAGGAACCTCAGTCGAGGTAGCACTCGAAGTCTTAGCAGAGGTCGACCTAGTATTGATAATGAGTGTTAACCCGGGATTCGGCGGTCAATCCTTCATCCCATCGGTTGAGAAAAAAATCCGAATCCTCAAACAAGCCATCGATGAACAAGTCGCAGCAGGCGGACGCCCGGTTCAAATCCAAATAGATGGCGGGGTTAAATCCCACAATATTGCCATGTTGCGCGAATGGGGTGTTAGCAATTGTGTTGTTGGCTCGGGCCTGTTCAACGATTCAGCTAGCGTTGCCGAAAATTTGGCAATAATACACCGAGCACTCGAGTGATGCAAATGCGAATTCTGCTGGTTACCCGGCTATTTCCTTTACCGGATAATTGTGCCCGTGGCACCTTCGTTTCCGACCATGCACATTTGCTCAAATCCTTAGGCCACGAGGTTAAAATTCTTAATGTTCTACCGAGAATGTTGAGGATGAATGAATCTAGACGCTCGACCATGGAAGGGGTTGCAAAAGCCCCTTCTAAATTTAATCACGGCGGATTTGAAGTGAGGGTAAAACGCCATTGGGAATTACCTGACCTACCTTCTATAACCGCGGCAAGTGCCTCAAAAATCAAAACCGATTGGAATCCGGAACTGATTATTTGTCATACGCTTTGGCCGGCGGCAAACACCGCTGCAGCAA
>CAUZVL010000125.1:0-4438 GCA_963583355.1 Candidatus Thalassarchaeaceae archaeon | reverse complement strand
GGTCATATACCCTCTGTTTTCAAATAAGGCTCCGAGCAAACTATCGACTTGACAACCGAACCAACCGATAATGGCTGCAGCGGTTGCATACATTAGATTGGGCTCAACCATCATCGCCATTACTGCCACACATATTGCGCCGATTGCAGCGGCTAATTGCCCATTTGGTGAAAACCCACCATTGGTTCCCGCTTTACAAGGTTTCATTGTGGTGATCATCCTAACTCTGTTGTCCAAACAACCGATTTCACTTGCAAATGTATCGGCAGCAGCGACAGCAACCGCTGCTGTGAACATCCAGAATCCATTAGCGTGGTCACCAGAAATATACGACAGTAATGCCACGATTCCAGGCAAACCGCCATTCGCTACAACATTGGTCCAGCCTCTATGGCCGTCTTCGGATTCACATAAGCCGAGTTTAGTCTTCTCATCGAAGCGCCATTTGGTCGCTTTATGGGAAGAACCGAGGAAGGATAGTAAGATGATTAGCCAAGTCCAATGGCCGAGGATGCCAACCCCTAATCCTAGGACTGCTGCAGCAATGACGCCATTTTTGTCTAGGACTTTGAATCGATTTGAAATGAATACTAAGGCGAATATAATGAGGATTGTAGCCCCAATATTACCGGCCTCGAGTCCGGGTGCCCAGATGTTTATCATGGTCTTCGCCGACATGTGGCAGCCCTAACCCCTCTATATGTTACCCTTCTACACCGATGCTTGAAGATTGGTTTTCATGATGGCAAGTGCAATACCGAAGCCAAAACTTGACGGCCAATATACCATAATCCTCCGATTAAAAACATCAGCCAACTTAAGGTTATAATAATTTGAATCAAAACACTGCTATCTGCGAAGAGACTAGAAATTAACCAGGATGAGCCATTCCAGAAAGAGTGTCCCATTATTGCTAATAATAGCCCTGCGATTGGTTTCTGAGGCAAGGTCCAAGTTTGTTCTAATGGCTTATTGAGCCATTGTTTTATTTTTGAAAATTCATTTGATTGCTGCTGAATAATATCCCCACTTTCAGAATGTATTACAACCCAAGAAGTATCATCCTGGGTTTTAATCCTGGTTTTATTCTTGGATAAATGCCAACCGATCGCTACTCCAGAAAGTCCAGTCCAAAAAGCATGACCTGGGATCGAACCAATTCCCCTGATGACAGAAGTGATACTATAACTCAAGAAAGCGCCTTCTCCCAATAATGAAAATAAAATATATTGGAGGTTTTCAAGTAAAGCAAAACCTAATCCTACCGTGAAACCAACTTGGAAACCTCGGCGTGGTGAATCTATAATTCGGTAGAGTGAGAGCACAAATAATGCTTTGCATATCTCTTCACCTACCGGGGCACTAATTGCAAGAATCAGTAATTCACCAATACTCCCAGAATCAAAATTTTCAATTCCTATAGTTTTCAAAACCGTTGGAAAAGCGATTGAATTGATCAATAAAGCCGGAATTGTAGATAACATCCCGGTCACCAACATCAATTCGCCATCACGTTTTGTCGTAATCAGTCCCAGATGGCGGGTTGAGAATGCCCACCATCCATGGACTGGCAAAGAGAAACCGAGTAACCATGCAGGAATTCCAATCAGTAATGCGAGCACAACCCATCGCGGATCATCTGAAAATGCCATCGGTGCTAAACCGATGGCTCCGATAATTATTGTCAAGATAAATAAAGCCCAAAGTTTGTAGGTTTTTGGCATTTCGAGCGGTGGTGAATCCCTTATCAAATGGTGTTCAAATTTGGTCGGCATCGGTGTACTCAACATCCGATTTTGGTCGATCAGATGTTTGGTATTTCCTTCATAAGAAGGTGTTGCGAGCAAAACATGAGTTAACTTTGGCCTCCTAACCATCATGTAAATCAATAATAGCGGAGCTAGGCAAATTGTTGATAAAACACTTAGTGAAGGCTCATTCACAATAATTCCGTAAGCGATGAAAGTCACAATATTTGCAATTGTGAAGATTAACATCACCATCCCAAGCATGCGCCAAATCACACTCCAAGGGGTTGACGGTGTTGCTAAAGAAAGATTTGGCGGCGGCTCGGTCAATGCTAATGCTTGACCCTGCATGTTCTCGCTTAGGGGCCGGTAGTGAACAAACCTTGCCCACATGAATCAGAGGGTCCCCGCTCAGTTCGCCCATCAATCGTCACTGAAACAGCAGTCCGCTCAAGTGTGGTCATCATCGCAGGGATTGGCCCTGCACAGGCATCAGCCTTGAATCACTCGGATAGGAATCCGTATCCCCATGTATGAGGTGGAGCGAAGGTTTCCTTGATCGAGCGTGGACTAACCCAACGCAAAAGGTTGAGAGGAGAGCCTGCTTTATCGTTGGTTCCACTTCCCCGAGCCCCGCCAAATGGTTGTTGACCAACTACTGCGCCGGTTGGCTTATCGTTGATGTAAAAATTGCCAGCGCTATATTTGAGTGCTTTGAGTGCGGTCTCAATATTGCGGCGGTCTTTTGCAAAAATCGAACCGGTAAGTGCGTACTCTGATGTTGAATCGCAAGTGGCGAGAATTTGTTCGAATTCGTCATCTGGATAGACGTGAACCGATAAAACCGGGCCGAAAATCTCCTCGGCCATACTTTCGTATCGAGGGTCTTCACAGACGATTGTGGTCGGTTCGATAAAATATCCGACACTATCGTCATAATTGCCTCCAGTGACGATTTCACAGCCTTCAGCACTCTTTGCTCGTTCGATATATCCTACGATATTGTCGAATGATTTACGGTCGATTACCGCAGACATAAAGTTGCTAAAGTCGCGTGGATCGCCGATGGTAATCTTTGCAACCTCTGCACAATAATCCTCTTTGATCGCATCCCAGATGCTTTGTGGAACATATGCTCTACTAGAAGCTGAACACTTTTGCCCTTGGAACTCAAAAGATCCTCTCAGCATTGCAACCAGCAATGCTTGGCGGTCACAATCTGGGTGAGCGACGATGAAATCTTTTCCACCGGTTTCTCCGACGATTCTCGGGTAAGAGCGAAGATTTTCGAGATTGTTAGCAATGTCCTTCCAGATGCTTCTAAACACTCCGGTTGAACCGGTGAAGTGAACTCCTGCAAGTTCAGGATGGTTAATGCAAATATCACCTACTTGGCTAGCTTTCCCTGGTATAAAATTGATAACACCAGGCGGTAGTCCAGCATCCATCATCAATTTCATCAATAGATAATTTGAGACATAGGAATTCCTTGAAGGCTTCCATACTCCGGTATTACCCATGATGGCAGCCGATGAAGGCAGATTTGCCGCAATACTGCTGAAATTAAACGGGGTCACGCTAAAGACGAAGCCTTCGAGTGGGCGTACTTCACTGCTATTCCACATACTTGATGGCGAGACCGGTGGTTGTAAATCCTCATAGATTTGACGGCAATATTCAGGGTTGAATCGCCAGAAATCGATCAATTCACATGCAGCGTCTATCTCTGCTTGATGGCAGGTTTTGGATTGGTTCAACATGGTTGCAGCATTGATTTGAGCCCTTCGTGGTCCACGGAGTAATTCGCTTGCCTTGAGGAAAATAGCACTGCGAGATTCCCATGGCATACTCGACCACATATCGTGAGCTGCCAAAGCAGAATCGATCGCACCATGAATCTCGGCTTGGCCAGCCAAGTGAACTCGAGCGATAACGTGGGAATGGTCGTGTGGCATCACTTGTTCGACCACATTACCGGTGAAGATTTCTTCACCATTGATGATGCAAGGAATCTCGATGATTTCAGCTTCTTGACGAGATAATTCAGCTTTCAATTCAATCCGTTCGGGGCTACCTGGGAGGTATGCCAAGATTGGTTCGTTCACAGGCGTTGGTGGGCTGACCACATTGTTGACCATGCAGCGGGTAAGAGGTTCGGGCTAAAACTCTTCACGATATAATTCAATCAAACTATTGACGACATCAATAGCATTGTTGTCGTCATTAGTATTGTTGTTGTCAATAGCTGGTTCAAACTTTATGTTTGCTTAAATTGAAATCGCTTAGAACCTTCAAAGCGATCTCATACCCTTCAAGATCACAATATGTATTCATCCAATCGCTGACAATTTTACTGATCACGGCTGATCTGGTTCCAGGTGGTAATGTTGCAAGCCTTGCATGCAGGTGTCTTGACACACATAATTGAAAACCAGTCACTTCACTTTTTGCCCTAGAGCGGTATTGTACACGTCCATTCGTCGACATTGCCTTGGTGGCATATATTCAACCATTATCAAGCATACCCCAAATTGTTCGATTTTGCTAATGTTGTCGTCAATAGTATTGATGTCGTCAATAGTGTTGTTGTTGTCAATAGAGGTGTGATAACTTTGCCCGTAATTTCCTAAGTTTAGGTGCGACAACCATCTGGCAATATGGATTTTGAGGATTTTTTGCAAAATAATCAT
>CAUZVL010000124.1:0-4450 GCA_963583355.1 Candidatus Thalassarchaeaceae archaeon | reverse complement strand
TACGAAGACCGTTGGATAACCCTAGAATTCGACCCTGAGAGCCCATGTATTTGGACTAAAGGAATTACGAGATTAGAATGCCCAATTCGTCACGGAGAAGGCCGATTTGTGATGCCAAACTCTGAGGATTTAGATACACTAGATTCCAATCATCAATTAGTAACTAGATATGTAGACCCAAATACTGAAGTGGGCCATGGTATTACCGACAAGGAATTACCATTCCCAATCTGTCCAAATGGAAGTGCAAGAAATATTGCAGGAATTTGCGATCCAACCGGGCTTGTATTCGGCTTAATGCCGCACCCAGAGGCGGCATATGCTACCTTTTTGCAACCAAACCATACCCGAAAAGAAATCGAAGAGGACATAGAGGGCGAATGTATGAAAATATTCAGAAACGCAGTTGAATATTGTCAGGAAAACCTATGATCACCAATCAGGAGTCGGCATTTTATGAACACCCATAAACTGTACATGGATAGTATTGAAGCTGGCTATTTAACCGAATTTTCAGCCCAAGTAATCGGCGTTGATGATAAGTCTATAACCCTCGACCAAACACTATTTTACCCCTTAGGAGGAGGTCAAAATTGGGATGTCGGCACTATCGAATGGGAGGGGGGAAAGGCCTTGGTCTCAGAGGTTAGGGGCCGCGGCCCAATCCAACACTTTGTCGGCGAAGACCACGGTATTTCAACCGGAGATAAAATCGAGGGCAAGATAGATTGGGATAGACGCTACGCACACATGAAAATGCACACCGCTCAACATTTAGTCAGCGGATTGGTCTATGAAATGTTCGATGGTACCAGAACCGTAGGTAATCAAATCCATGCAGATCGGTCGAGAATTGACTTCAATCCGGTAAAATTCGACCAGGATATGATTGACGAAATTTTTGAAAAAACCAACGAATTAATACAGACAAATTTGGTGGTTAGCGATAGTATAATGACTCGGGCCCAAATAAACGAAATCATGCCACCAGAGCGAACAAATATGGATTTATTACCGATTAGTGTCAAAAAACTTAGAGTGGTAAAAATTGGTGATAATTTAGATTTATGTCCCTGTGCAGGCACCCATGTTCGTAACATTGGCGAAATAGGTACCTTGGAGTTTCTTGGTAAAAAGAATAAAGGAAAAGGGACAACTAGAATTAGTTATTCTATCTAATAGTTAATCAATTAATTTTAATTTTATTATCTAATTAAAAACCCTATAGGTCTAAATCATCATCTAATAGTTCAGAAACCTTAGAAAGCGTATCATCCCATTCGCCTCTTTTTCGTACCCGTTCCTCTTTAGTAGCTATCTCTACCACTTCTTTGAGCACCCCCGGGGCGGTTGCTGCGGCTTCTTCGCCGGCTATTTTATCAATCATCTTGCGGTCCTCTCCTAGTCGGTCTGAACGGTCAACTGAAGGAATATTTTTACTCGGAATAGTCCTAGCGCCGTATTCCTTTTCATTTATTTCTAACGTATTTGCCATGATATTGAGTACCTCTAATGAAGGTAGATCGGTTGGAATTACATTTTCTTTTTTAGCAGCAGCTTGAACAGCAAATAGTTCTGCTATATCTTCGCCGGTTGGCAGGGGTTTTGCTTCAGCCATAGAATGTGCCAACCGCTGTTGTTCTCGTAAAACACGGCCGTGGCACTCATCATGGTCATAGCGGTGCGGGTTTGCAGCCATCGCCATCAACTCTCGAGCAAATTGGTATAAGAGGTCATCTTGAGGCGCTCTTGCAATCTCCTCTCTGACCTTTTGGTGGTGATTTATACACCCTCGGCACCGGTCGGTTCCAACCGTATTTGATGCATCACAGCGCAAACAACAGGCTTGGAAACCCAAGTCTTTCATCGCCCGTCTCGGCATCGCCATAACCGTCGGTTTGCCGTCATAGCAAAGAATCCTTTCGCCCGAGGCTTCAAAACCCACCTCCCCGGACAAGGGGATTGATGGCAAGAGATTCCCGTGCCGATATTCTTGAGGACGACCTCTTTCCTAAGCAAAGGGTACACATCCATCGCGTTCATGCTCAACAGGTGAACGACGGTACAATTCATTTCAATACCGCTGGTGGTTTTTTTGGAATTAATCAACAAAAACCGATAGAATTACACAAAGGAAAACTTTGGCATTTTTCCGATGAAGAAAAAAACCACTTATTTTTGGCAACCGCGGCGTTTACCCTAGCATTGGGATTGATGCGAGTTGGAGGAATTTTTGGCATAGATAATTATTCGAATTCAGGCATTTGGGCAGGTATACTTTTACTATCGATGCCTGTGATGTTAATAGCGGTAGGGCCGGCGTTTTTATTGCATGAAATCGGCCATAAAGTGGTGGCTAAACATTACGGTTGCTGGGCAGAATTCAGATCCGACCCCAAAGGTTTGAAATTTGGAGTAGGCCTTGCAGCATTCCTCGGAATCGTCTTCATGGCCCCTGGGGCGGTAATGGTTGCAGGCATAGTAACAAAACGACAAAATGGCCATATTGCCTTAGCAGGCCCGATCGTAAATTTATTATTATTCATTATTGGAATACCTCTCGGCGGGTTGTTATTGGGGCTAACCAGCACTCAAAATGCAACCACCGGGGAATATATCGGCTCAAGCGGAATTTATTTTGCTGGAATGGTTTATGATTTGGTTTTGTTTTGGATCAGCGCTAATCTAATTTTAGCAACCTTCAACATGTTGCCATTTGGCCCACTCGATGGGGCAAAAGTTAGAGATTGGAACGAAGGGGTTTGGTTTGGATTCTTTGCTTTCTTCCTCGGGTTATCATTTTTGATGATAACCGGTAAATGGAGCGCGATGAGTTTAGTTGTACAAATAGCCAATCTTATATGATTATTCTTCATTATAAGAATTGATTACCGGCGACTCATCAAGATGGAAGAAAGAATATGTTGCCCACCAGGTGATAATGTCTAAACTATCGACGAGGTTGCTTTTACCTGAGTTTTCTTCACCGTAATCCTTACCGGTTGTATCCATCCAATCCTCCATTTCTTCAAGGGTATCACAGGTTTGGTGGTAACACCAATATCCGTCGACAAGCCCACCGAATCCCATAGTCACCGTTCCAAGATTGTCTTGAAAGCTTGCATGGTCCGACCGCGCAGTTGTGTCTTCATGAACTATTATCGCCGGTCGATCTTTGGCTAACCAATCGTCCACTTTCCATGTCTCTACAGGATGATCTACACCCAATAGCGTGGACATTTCATCTTCAACCCCAATCGCATCAGAACCGATCCACAAAGCTAGATTAATCATACCAGCCTGATTCATAACGTCATGATCTTGACTTGGGCCGATATAAATCCGCATCGGCCATACTTCCTCGTCCTTAGGATAACCATCAGGATCGACCGCAGGGTCGGGGTCGCCATGAGGAGCACCACCGCCGCCTGGCCAATTTACTCCAGCCATATCGAGATTAACATAATTTGTAACCTCGACATTTGGATTGTCTTCTTTGACAAAATAATCGGTCCAATAATCACTACCCCGCTTACCCCCTTCCTCACCAGACCATAAACAGAAAACCATGGTTCTGCGAGTTGAATAACCACTCATTGCCTCAGCAACCGTCATCACCATGCTTGTGCCTGCAGTATTATCGTAAGCCCCAACCCTAGTCCCATAGGTGCGAGAGCCAGTAATATGGGGGTCTAGAGCGATGGCGTTTGCTGGAGGGGCTACATCGAAGTGAGCGCCGAAGACCATCCATTCATCCGGGGTCTCTTCTCCCCATCTATAACCACAGATATTGTATGCTTCAGGATTTTGTTTTCCAAAAATATCAGTAAATTCAAATCTGTGGGTTTTAACCTCTAAGCCAAAACTTTCCAATTGTTGAATCAAGTAACGAGCACCATCTTCGTAAGCCTGATTTCCTTGACCAGCCCAACGATTGAGATAACCGACCGCGCCATCTGCGGCATCGGTTGGATCTAAACTTTGGTCGGTAAACATCGAGAGATAATTGTAGGTGTCACGACCGCTCACAACCCCAGTAGAATGCCGCCCGCCTTCATCGATAGAATAACCAGCAGCCATTGGGCGTTCGATTTTTAATGAGATTATAATTACCGCTCCGCCGTTTTCTTCAGAGGTCATTACAGTATCCAAGGTGTCGTTATCGACCCTAGTTATACCTTGATTAGTGCTTTCATCCATTCCACCGCGGGAAATCCAGGTTCTCCAAGATTCATCGATGTCGCGGATTGGCCAGTCTTCGCGCCCATATTTTCCTATCATAACTAGGGCGGTATCGGTGCGCGGCGGCGCCAAAACTTGAATCTGGACAGATTCTCCAGCCCTTAGGTCAACCACAGTTGAATTTTGAACAAATCCACTATCTTTATTGAGAATTAAATACGGGATGAATGCCGACAAATCTTCGCTCGCCTTTATGGTTAAACCTTGA
>CAUZVL010000123.1:0-4452 GCA_963583355.1 Candidatus Thalassarchaeaceae archaeon | reverse complement strand
CTTCAAATTGACTCGCAAAACGTGCTACATTGAACAATTTGGTTAGAACACCGAAGTACTTCGCCTCGATTTCCTCAGGATTAATATGAAAATCATCGCCGACTTGGGCATCACAAGCCTTCCACAAACGGAAACACTCACTACCGATTTTATTAGCTCTTAATTTAATTGATTTTTTTGGTCCTCTAACCTGCCATGAGCCCGTTTTCCCTCCAGCCCCACATTCTAATACACTATCTGCATCGATGCCGTTCCCCAGAGATTTGCTCATCTTTCGACCCCAGGGGTCCATTCCTAATCCATCGATCCAAACATGTTTGAATGCCGGTTTGTCCAAGAGCAAAGCGCTCTTGAGTAAAGTGTAATAAAGCCATGTTCTAACAATTTCCTTTCCTTGAGGTCGGAGTGCTGTTGGGAATGCTTTTTCAAAAGTATCCATATCGTTGAGATAGCCGGATACGAATAAATTCGAATTGCTTGAATCCATCCAGGTGTCAAATACTTTTTCTTCACCAATAATAGTGCCCAAATTGGCTTTTAAATCGTCATAACTCCCAAGGACTTCTCTGGTTTCTCGGTCTAAAACCTCGCTACCACTCGGGGGTGATTGGCACCACGGTTGGACATAGATTCCAGTTGGTGGAACTATTACTTTGGTGCGGTCTTCACTATACCAAATTGGAATTTCGGTATGGTACCAACGGCGTCGACTAATCGGCCAATCTATGCTGATATTTTCCATCCAATCCAAGAGGAATTGCTTATTCCGTGGCGGGTGGAATTCGATATCTCCGCTCAACTGTTCCAATCGGTCTTGTATATGGGTTTGGCGAACATACCATTCCTTCAAGAGTATTATTTCGACCGGATTTTTCCCTCTTTCTGAAACTGGAACCTCCTGCTCTTTTTCGATTATTTGATGGATTTTTCCAACAGACTCAAGATGTTCAATTACAGCATCTCTCGCGTCTTTAACATTAAGTCCAGAATATTCACCTGCAATTTTTGTCATACAGCCGTCTAAATCAATCGCTTGGAATGGAGTTAAACCGAGTTCACGGAAAACGGTGACGTCATTTTGATCGCCAAATGAACATACCATCAGCACACCTGAGCCAAAATCACTTTTGACCGATGGATGAGTAGATATTTCAACGAAAGAATCTCGGCCCACTACATCATAAGGTAGGTTGATTTTTTGGCCTACCAAGTGTGAATATCTTTCATCGTCTGGATGAACAACAACCACGCCACAAGCGCAGATTAATTCTGGCCTGGTTGTAGAAATAATAACCTCTTCATCATTTTCAGTATACCATTTTACATCTACAAGTTTTGTTTTGCGTTGCAAACGTTCTACCTCAGCATCTGCGATGGTAGTACCTTCGACCGGGTCGTATATATTAGGTCTCAAATCCTCGATGATCGAACCTTGTTTGAACAACTGGGTGAAGATAGACTGGGTTACCATTCGGTATTCTGGCGAGTCGGTGAGATATTCATTTGCAAAGTCCATCGAAAGCCCGACTCTTTTGGCGGTATTACGCATAGATTGGGTGAATTTTTCTATTGTGTCCTCGCACATTTTTAGAAATTCTGCTCGGCCATATGTCTTCATTTTGCGACCAGTATTTTTTTCGACTGTGAACTCGACATTTATTCCATTGCGGTCTACTCCCCATGGAAACTTTACCTCTTTTCCAAGCAATCTCTGTGAGCGTGCAATGACATCGATCATAGAATATTGGGCGACAGCTCCAATATGCCAAGTTCCACTTGGGTAAGGCGGAGGAGTGTCGATGACAAAGATCTCTTTGCCGGAGTTAGGATCAAAACCATATCGCTCTTGATATGCTGCCTCATCAGCATAATGTTCTTCCTGAATTTTTTTCTCAAGATCTATTGACCATCGTTTGTCTGAAAGGCGTGGAGCAGGCATTTGTCTCACCGGCCCTATGTGCGTGAATGACACAGGTCCAAGCCGGGCTAGGCCGTGCCTGTTTTGAAGTGATTGGAAACCGCTTCCTCATAACCGGGTAATGGACATGCTTTCAAATGGTCGTGTACCCCACCCCATTTGGGGACAGCGCTATGGGAGACGATAAATCGCTGCCAGATGGTTCCAAACCAGAGTCTCTTCAAGAAAAATTGGCTGGAATACTGGGTTTTGGCCAAGATGCACTCAGCAGCCGGGTCAAGGAATTCGATGCTCGGAAAACCTTGGATGCGATGTTGGACGCACCTAAAACATTTCAAAGGGAATGGGAAAAAAATGGTGCGACAGGGGTCATAACAAAATTCCCCGTTTTCGTAATTTTAATATTTTTGTTAGCTTCAACATTCTTCGCATATCATTCTGGTTTCGTCGACGGTACCAGCCTTAAACCAGGTGATGAGCCTTCACTCAATGTTAATGGTAGTCTCGAAGTGTACCTTCCTGAAGGTTCTCCAGTTAAAGAGACCATCAAAACCGTCGAAGAAGATTGGACCACAAATGTGATGATTATTTATGTTGAGTCGGCCAATAAAAACATCACTGATCAGCGGATATTACAGGAATTAGCCTATGTAGAGAATCGAATTAATCCACAATTATCGGACCCAAGCGATGATGTAATTTACGTACTCTCACTTTCGACAGTCATCAAGGAAGTCAATTCGAGTGCACCTAGAGTACGCGAGGCGGTAATTACCGAATTAGCTAAATCTCCTTGCCCATCAGGTGATGAGGATTGTATTACAGAAGGTTGGGGCGATCAACTCAATGACCTCTTAAGCAATACCGACGAATTCCTCGGCGGTTATGCTATACCATCGCAAACTACCATCAATACAATCGTTGCAGAAATGTATGAAGATGATGGTAGTGCTTCTCCGGGATTGGATAAATTAGCCCGAAATACCAATCCATGTACCGGCGAGAAAAATAACAAAGATACCAATGAGGACGGTTGTTACAAACAGGAGGATACCTTGCTCGACCGAGCGGTAATTATCATCGGGGTTTCCGAGTCCAGACCCGCAAAGGATATCATCGCTGATACTCAAAATATGCTAAACGAGATTGCATCTGAAGAAAGGCCTTGTGATTACAATGTCGATGGATCACCGATGTGTAATTGGAATGATTTGGGAATTTCAATGACTTTAACCGGGCCAGTACCCATCACTAATGCGGTTACCGAATTCTCGTTCAAATTGTTCTGGCAGATTTTTCCACTTGCAATCGTTCTGGTCGCAGGTGGATTATTTATTTTCCACTCCGATGTTTTACAAACTGGATCATGGCGACCGGTCCAAGGACTAAAAGTCGTCATCATCGCAGGTTTACCGACATTATGCTCGGTATTTTGGACGCTAGGTTTACTTGGATGGCTCAATTATGAGGTTACGATGACGGTAATTATTGTCGGGCCAATTTTGTTGGCGTTAGGGGTCTCTTACGGTTTACATATAACCAATAGATATGCGGAAGAAACCGGGACAAAAGATGAGAAGATTCGTCAATCAATGGCTTCTACCGGTAAGGCGGTATTCCTTTCTGCGGTGACGACCGTCATTGGATTTATATCTCTTACATTTACCCCGATGAAGCCGATTGAAACCGTCGGTATCGCTTTATCAGGTGGTATCATAATCGTTTATATCCTCACTATGGCCATGGTTCCAAATTTAACTTTATTGTTGGATTTACGCAAACCCAAACATCCACCACTTCCAATCTTCGAAAAAGCGGTTCAAATACCGATTCGTTGGTCAAAAGCCGTAATCGCCTTTTTCATGGTATTAATTTTCATCTCTGGTTATTGGGGCCAAGCAAATGTCGAAGAAAATATCGATTTACTCGGAATGGCACCTGAAGATGATCCTGCTGTAATTGCGATGAAACGTTATTCTAATGATTTTAATGCCGGTCAAGTCGGCATGATTCTTGTTCACGGAAATATATCTGGAGATGCAGCTCAAGACGACCCTTCGGAGAGTGAACCGGCAGAGAAATTGATGGGTATTTCGGCTTTAGAGGCCAACCTTAATTCAGTTGACCAAACTACTGCGGTCAGTATCGTGTTCCTGATGAAATCAGTTGGATTTGGTCTAAATGTGAGCGGCGAGGCTGGATATGTGATTGTAGATAATCCATTGATTCCAGAACCGCTTAGAGATTTCTTTGAACCTTTTGTCAATCGTACTTACGAAGAGGATCTAACCTTCTGGGAATTATTGACCGAGCCGGAAAAATATGGTACCGATAATCCCCAGGTTCAGAGGTTTTTACTCAATGTTTTCTATTCAAGTCTTACCGATGAAACCCGAGGCCTCTTCATCTCTGAAGATTATTCACGCTCACTTATCTATGTTGATATGCCATTCGTCGCGGTTGCAGAAACTCAAATTGCAGTAGATGCGGTCAATGATTATACCAGAATGTCGTACAAAGGTGATATCAGCACT
>CAUZVL010000122.1:0-4491 GCA_963583355.1 Candidatus Thalassarchaeaceae archaeon | reverse complement strand
AAGGTGGACTTGCCTCAGGCTCAAGAGATGATGAAGGAGTTCCAACCCGTACCCATTCATTGGTTGAAAATGGTACGCTCACAGGCCAATTATGGTCGACGAGATCTGCTGCAAAACAGGTTTCCGAAGGAAGGATTGACCACGCCAAATCCACAGGTTCAGCAGCGCGTGGTGGACATACTTCACCTCCAGGGTGTAGCACTAGTGATATGACTTTGTCATCATCAAAAACCACCATGAGCCGTGACCGGCTCATAGAGGAAATGGATTCGGGTTATTTGGTTCATAGTGTGATGGGAGCGCATACTGCCAATCCGACTAGTGGTGATTTCTCGGTCACAACTTCGGCGATTCTCAAAGTTGAAAACGGTGAGGTAATAGGAGCCCTTTCCCAAGCTGGTTTTTCTGGAAATTTGGCCAAGGCCTTTACAGGTCGTGTCATTTTAGGATCGCCATCCGCTTCAACCAAAACTTCGACTACTGGGTCACTTCATATACCTGATATTTTGTTTATGGATGGCCTTAGAATCAATCCAGCCTAAGGTCAGTCTTTACTTTCACTTTTGTGCTGAGGTCGCCGATGTCTTCATGAACCGTCGTATCCGACAACGGGTTCCACCGAGGTGAAAAGGGAGTGTCCAGAACCAACCAACCAGCACGAGAGCCCCATCACCCGTCCTACGACGGGAAGATCAAACAATCATACCTGTCGAGGTGGGATGAATGAGCGCAGAATACGATATACATGTGCAAGAAGTATTGAAGCAAGTACCCGATGCAGACCCGGATAAAATCGTCGATGCATTCATCCGCTACGAAAAGGATTTTTTAATCCCCCCTGCCGATGCAATCCGGGCTGTCTTGAGGCGGTTCCAAGGTGAATCTGCACCTTCGTCAACAAGTTCAACTGGCCAATCTTCTTCATCGAGCCAACGCCAATCCCTCCCGGTAAAAAAGGTTGAGAGATTTAGCGAATTGGCAGCCGATGACAAGAATGTTGAGATCGAGGTTGAAATAATCACTCATAATGCTAGAACCACTATGGTTAGAGGTGAGGAGAAAACAGTTCCCTACGGTTTGCTTGAGGATATGCCATGGGAAGAAGGGGGAGAAAGCACTCGGTGGCAATTCAAGGATTGGGGCAATAGTCCAAACCTTCACCCTGGAGCAATCGTTCGCTTAGAAGGAGTTTCAGTCAATGAATATCAAGGGCAAATGAGCCTAAACATCAACCAATCCAGCGGGGTTATTATCTTGCGTGAAGGCACTAGAACGGTTAGCAAGCCGGGAGAGCCAGTCGATATTGGCACGATCAAAAACGAAGGTACTATCACCATAGTCGGTCGTTTATTGGCAAGTCGTCAGGATAAGATTCATCGGAAGGACGGCACCGGTTCAATCGATGTAGTAAGAGGTCGCCTCGCCGATGACACCGGTGCGATAGGATTCCTCTCTTGGGAGCCATTCGAGCATGAAATTGGCTCCTTACTTAAAATTGAAAATTCTCAAGTGCGATGTTTTAGAGATACACCAGAACTGAATTTTGGCTCAGGAACCAAGATTGAAATTTTCCACGATTCAAATTTCGCTTCTACCGATGATTTGGCCGCTACAAGTATCTGTAAAATTGAAGATTTGCGCGATGGGGCCAGCGATATAGATATCATAATTGAATTCCAAAAGATGGTTAAGCGTTCATTCACCGGTAAGGACGGTGAAGAAAAAAGTGTTTGGTCAGGTGATGTAGCAGACCCTACTGGGCGTTGTCGTTCGAGTATTTGGAGCGAGCCTCCTTTCGATATCAATGCACTACCAATCACAGTTCGTGTACGTGGTGCAAGGGTTAGAGCATGGCAAGGCGTGCCAGATATCACCATTGACGATGCATCACAAATTGAAGTCATGGCAGCAACTCCATGGGGCGATGATATAGATTTAGCAAATAATTTGGTCGAGGTCGACTTGAGTGATTTGGTTTCAGGACCGAGCCGGGTTGGTATCAAAACCATCGGTACTGTTGTTTCTGTACGGGAAGATTCTGGCATAATTAAGCGATGTCCTGAATGCCGCAGAGTATTGAGGGATGGTTCATGTTTTAACCACGGTGAACAGGATGGAAATCCCGATGTTCGAATCCGTTTCGTATTGGATGATGGACGTTCTACACTATCTCTATTTGTCAATAAAGAGTCAACCGTACAATTGCTGAGTATGACTGAACAACAGATCGTAACAGCCATCGAAAAGGATGGTCAAGTCGAATTTGTTCAAATGATCAGGGAGAACTTCCTCGGCCGCAATATCAGCGCTTCCGGACGAAGCATAGTAGATGATAATGGTGCGATGCTTCTGGCTGATGACGTCAGCATTATCGAATCTGACTCTGCTTTGGCCGCAACCGAATTAAGAGCGAAATGGGGGGTGGTCTAATGAATGCAGAACCTAGAGCACGCCGCCAACCAGCTTGGCATATGTTGGCATCAGAATTCGGTGATTCGAGTTTGAGTGAACAAGGGTCTGGAGAATTCGACCCTCTATTTGTGATCACAAAACTCGGAGCGAAGGTAAACCGTTTGGTAGTTTCAGGGCTAATCGAACGCTTAGAGGCTCGTGAAACCACGAATGGTGCTACGCTTTGGCAAGGGCAACTTCGAGACCCTTCCGGTCTACATTATTTCTCAGTAGGTGACTACGCTTCCGAAACTATGCGAGAGTTAGTAGTAAAATGGGCGAGAAAAGTCGAAGAAGGAGAAACACTAATGCTGATTATGGTGGCAAAAGCCAGATTCTTCCAAACCGAAGAAGGGGCGATTTACACCAGTCTGCGCCCAGAAGAAGCAGCAGAAATCGGCCCATCTGTCTATAGAGAATGGCTCGTAGCAGCTGCAGATGGTTTATTGAATCGAATTGATTTCCAGCAAAAATCTACCTCGCTTGATAAAACTCCAGAAGCATTGCGTGAAGGTGGCATTCCTGAACATCTGATCCAGGGCCTACTATTGGCGAATACTCATTATGGCGAAATTGACTTAGAAATATTCCGATTGAATATTATGCAAGTCCTCGACATCGCTGAAGGAAGAACTCCTTCGGCAAAGACCCCTTCTAAATCAGGCCAACAAGTCTCGATTATATCCGATGAGGTTTCATCAACAGATGAGGTCGATTTGAAAGAAGTATTGTTGGGCCTGATCGATCGATTAGATCAAGGCGAAGGTGTAGATTTCGACGCATTACTATCAAATGCCGCAGCAAGAGGGCATGACCGAGGAGTATCTGAAGCAGCGCTTGATGAATTATCCGAGCAAGGTGCTGTTCATGAACCAAGATTTGGCTGGTTTAAGCGAACCACTTGATTCAAAACTTCCAACAGGTTCAAGGCCCAGTTGTGTCCTCCTCAGAATACAGGTGAGTCTATATGGCAGTAACTGATTTATTTATTCGACCAGCGAGCGGAACTTCAAGTGATGATTGGTTAAGGCTTTCAAATGCCGATATCAAGGTCATAATTACCCGGCGAATGACTCGAACTGTCCTTCACGGCGGCGAGGGTGATGATTTGGTCGACGAAGGGGCAGAATCTGCGGTTTATACAGTCAAAGGTGAGATGACCCTCGATGAGTACAAAGAAATCCTGAAAATGTTCCGTTCTGGTCAACCATATATTCACGATCCATTTGAAGAGAGAGATGTAAAGGTCGTGTTCTCTCATATGGAATATGATGGAACTGAGAGCCAATATCACTTCGAATTTATCGAAGATATCCGCTGATAATTAAAAATTGAAGGTGACCAAAATGCGCGCTATAGAGGAAGCCCGAGAATCACTTTACGTGATCAGGACGATGGACGTCTTGCTCGGTTCAGGTGTTGGTCTCGAAGCGACGATTCACAGTATTGCACAAGGTGGTTATGGGGTAATTTCAGAAGACTTTGATGCGCTGATGATCGGGATTAACAAAGGCCGCCCACTCGAAAGGGAATTACAAGATCTACTCCGGAAAATTGAAGATGATGGCTATAAAAGAGTAGTCAATACCATGCTAAATAACGTCACTCAAAATACCGACATCATCGATACTTTGCGCAAGCAAGGTCAAAGGATGGAAGAAAAGCGGACTGAGAAGGTCAAGGCATATATCGAAGATTTAGGCGGAGTGCCTGAAACATTGCTATCGATTGGAATGATGGGTCCGATAATTCTCTCTATTGTTGGAATTGCGCCACAATTGATGGCAGGGGCCGAGGAATTATTCGGTACTGTTGACCAAGGACTTATGATGTCGATTGTAAATATTGGTTTGGTGATAACAGCAGCTGGAATGGCTCTGACTGGAATAAAGGCCCATACCAAGGATCCTGGATTGTGAGGTTAATTAGATGATTTTTACAGTCCTTGAGATGTTTCGTCACCAACCACTCATCCTATTTTTATTCACATTTGGTATTGCTTGCGCTGCTGGCGGAGTACCGCCTATCATCGAGAGAAGT
>CAUZVL010000121.1:0-4538 GCA_963583355.1 Candidatus Thalassarchaeaceae archaeon | reverse complement strand
CATCCAGTTTATCAGCAGCCTGTTGTTTCACAAGCGCCACCACCACAATTTTTACCATCATTCGTGGGTATGAATGATGCGCACATTCCTAGTATTAACCCTGAATTATTTAGTTCGCCGGATTCTTCGCTCGAACCCCTACCGGAGCCGGAGCCAGCAATTTCATTGGTTGAATCGGCCCGGATAGAAGGTCAAGAGCAACAAATTACGGCCGACGCAGAGTTAATCGAAACTCAAAAGGATAAATTCCAATCCTTGAAACGCATTACTAGGCGAAGCAAACCGCAGAGAATGACCACTAGGCCACGGCGACGAGGGCGATTATCTGGAAAATCTGTCATGAAGGAATTGGTTGGGCCACAACTTGGCCGGATCAATGCACTAGGTGGTAAGTTATTACGAAGAAACCGAACTGGGGACGCCCTTAGGATTCAGGCTGAAAATTCGCGACGAGAAATCGCGGCCGAATCGATTTCAAATCTCGCAAAAAGTAAAGGCGGACTGGTCGATGATGATGATGTCAAAGATATGATGGCTCATATCAATGGCCCGACTAGAATTCCACAATCATTTGGAGACATGACCAGCACGGAAAAAAATAGCAACGAAGGAGTGTCTTCGATTCCGAGACTAGACAATTGATTATTTTTTATTTGAGAGTATATTCTCTCTAATTTTAACCGCTTGTTGCCAGTCCTTCTTCTCCTCTGCGCTAACAGGATTGAATTGTGGGATTGGAATCGGGCGCATCATCGAATCGATTGCTACCATGAAAAAATAGCCTTCGCAAATAGTGATTTTTTCCCAATTGGATTTTTTAATCGCCCAAGCGGTCACTTTTACACAAGCTGTTTTATTAGATGTAAATATTATTTTACCCGTTATATCGATTAAGTCACCTTGGCGAGCCGGTGCAAGAAACTCTAGGGTGTCAATGGATATTGTGACGAATTCTCGATGGGCAAATTTAGCACAAACGATTCCTGCAGCCTTATCCATCAAGGATAGTAATCGGCCCCCGAATAAGGTGTCGTATGAATTTGTATCCTGAGGAAAAACCTCTTCGTGAAGGGTAACAGGTTCGGTGCTGAAGGGCTTCATCAAAAAAGCGGAGTGGTTACCCCACCTTCAACCCATGTATTGTGGGAATGGAAGATGTGAAGGTTTGATGTGTCATTGCCAATCCCGCATACATATGGCGGATACATGTATCGCACTGGTGAGCGGAGGAATAGACTCCCCGGTTGCGGTGGCGAGGATGCTCGCAGCAGGTTGGAAAGTTTTCCCAGTTCACTGTAGCCAAGAGCCGATTACCGGCCCTGAAGCGGAGGAGAAGACCGTTGCTTCGCTCAGACATATTCTCGCGCTGGAAGGACCGATTGGAGATGCTGCTAGATCGAACTTATCGCGTGAATTGATTATCACACCAGTTGCCGATGCTTTGGCTAAATTTACTGAAAAATGGAATCATTCGGAATATTTTATCCATATGAAGCGTTTGTTCAATGCCATCGCAACCAATCGAGCAGAAGAGGTTGGTGCTAGCCATGTTTTGACCGGCGAAAATCTCGGTCAAGTCTCCTCACAAACTCTCGGGAATCTTGGGGGTGTTGAAATTGCAACCCCGCTTTTGCCTTTGCGACCTCTGCTCGCTTTTGATAAGGTAGATATCATGGGAATGGCTCGTGCTCTTGGAACTTTGTCGATTAGTGAAGGGGTTGAGGTTTGCGATGCTTTAGGGCCTTCTAAACCTACAACTGTTGCCAATAAAGAATGGCTAGAGCGGTCAGAACAAAGGGCAGGTGGCTTGCAGTCACTTGCTAAAACAAGCTTTTCACAACGACGAATAGTTCAACTCTGAACTCTACCGTTTCCCCCCATAGGGGGGACCCGCATTAACCACATGCCCGTTGGTCTTTTATGCCAGTCTTGTGTGGCCAAAAGATGAGGGTGATACCTATGACTGAGAGAAATAATGCAATTACAGCTTTCGTTTTCACATTTTTAATGTTGATTTCTCCTTTGGCCAGTTCTGCTTCGGTATCGACATTTAGCAGCGGGGACACAGAAATAGTCGTCGAAGTTCGTGATGCTCCAGATTATATCAATTCCGAGGATGGAACTATTTCTCTCCCTGCTGGTGATACCGTAACCAGCGCCTCAGTCGATATTTCGACCTCGATGGCACTACATGAAAATTTGTTTACAGTCAATGGCGATACCCAGCAATATGTGTGGGATCCTTTTTACAATAATCAATTGACAGAATACTCAAATATCGACGATTTCACCTATGACCAAACCGAGGTCAAATTGGTTAGCGGTGGTTTTTCTAGTGACTTTGAGCGAACTGATGCAGGATTCAGAGATATTTCTATTCCACCAGTTTCCAATGGCATGGGCTGGAGTCACGGTAGCTTAAGCAATGGGGTTATTTTGAATGATAATTGTAATACTGGCAATGATTGTTGGGGGACCAATATTTATGATGTCGATAATGATTATACCAACGATGATACCGGATCCGGATTTTCTTATGAGATGATTTCACCGGCAATGCAGGTTTTACCGGGAGCTCATACCGCCAAGTTTTCTAGTTGGCACGGGCTTCACTGGGCTCAAACCAATCCAGGTACAAATCCAACAAATTACTACTATGATTGTGCCTATGTAGTGGTTAGAAACTCATCGAGCCCTACATTTCCACCACCCGAGCAAGGAGGATGGGAATATGTACCATTCGACATGACAAATTCAAGTGGAGTCAGTTTCTCCAATGGATTATACCCAATCGGCAGCGGAAATGGAAAAATTCAGAATTGCGATGGCCTCGGTGGAAACGATTACGCACTAGGTGGCGAATCAACAGACCCTACAACCAATCCAACCGGTTGGGGCTCACTCGCTCTAAATCTAGCTGAGCACGCTGGTAAGTATGTTGAGTTAAAATTTGTAATGAGCCATAATTCGGGTTCTGGAGTACCTGAAAACACAACCATGCCAGGTTGGTTCATCGATGATTTCAGAATTGGTGACCCCCTGCCTCAGAATGGGTGGATGACGCTCAAGAGTTTAACTCCTAAGCAGGATCCAAATCCGGGATTCCCGGACGGATATGGTTTGGTAACCCTCGAGCAAGAAACAACTCCGACCAATTCTTTGACTGTAACCATCCTTCGAGGCTCGACCACAGATATCGTACTCGACCGTGGTGGCAAACAGATGACCGGCTTAGAAGGCCCTATCATCGAATTATGGGATATCGATACTTCGGAATATCCGGTTATCGACTTAAGGTTCGTTTTCGATACCGGTCAATATCGCCTTTCTACTTCAATTCTCCACGGCATCAATGTTGGAACCAGAGTGGGAACTGGATTAAATGACACGAATGTAGTATTTGATCCAATGATTGAGAATGGAGTATGGATGTCTCCGGGTGGTAATCAACCATTGATGTATTCTCCAAACGTTCTCGATGATTCGTTCACTCCCCCCCTCCGTCGAACAAGATTCAGTCAACCCATTATGGGAATAACCCCACTAATCGTTGACGATTGTGCAGAGGTGCCATCAGTCCAAATCAGTCTTCGAGATAATACCTTGATCAATCTCACAGTTGGAACTCAATGGCAACCAGAGATTCCACTTTTCGGATTTTCATCCGTTGTCAGTTATGGCAGCCCTTGTGGGTTGTCTGAGTTATGGTTTGACCTTGAATTTGGCCATAGTGCAACCGGTGTGACACTCGATGTAGCGGATGATGGCGATTTGGAATGGGGTATGGTAGAACCAGCATTTGGAGCATTTGGTCGTCAATCAACTTTCTGGGCTGGCTCTTCTAACAATATCAGTTACGGAATGGATACTTCAACCATCATGCTGAATTCTGTAGGAGAAGGAGCCGGTGCTAGTTTCATGTTGCCAAAAGGTGCAAATGTCAGCAATACAGACATTACTCTATCTGGAAATACAATCGGGGATTTTTCATTAACTTTGATAACTACAGGTCTAGAAAAAACGATTGGACAAATGCCGAATCAAAGTATGATAGCATTTGACACAATGCCAATGATGTTTTCATTGACAGATCCATTAAACGAATTACTGAATGACCCACTATTGAAAACTTCCCAAATCGATGAGTATGGAAATCACTGGTCTACATTCCAATTACAAATTGTTAATAGCAATGCGTCTAGTAATTCCCAAGTGACTGCAAGTCACTTGGACATATTTTATGATTGGTCGATGGCTCTCGGCCTTAGTCAAAATCTCGACCGAGAGTTGAATCAAGGTATTGCTTTGGGTACCGGGTCAATCGTGGACGTCCCAATATCTCTCAAGGCTAGTTCAGGGGGCGCTGTGGAAATGTCTTCGTTAATCGTTACTACATCCTCGGGCTATGATTCTACCTTGAGTTTGACTGGAAACCCGGTTGGACTTTATCCTAATGGGGATATTATCGAGGCTGAATCGACCCATACTGTTGATTCTTCGACCGGTACCACCTTCGCAGAGGCCCGGCTTCGAATGGA
>CAUZVL010000120.1:0-4588 GCA_963583355.1 Candidatus Thalassarchaeaceae archaeon | reverse complement strand
ATATCATCATCAAAACATTCTCCAATCTCTTCGATGATCCGCTCTGCAACTTGCTTTTGTATTTCATCGAGATAAAATATGACAGAACGATATTGGGTCCCAACATCGTTGCCTTGGCGATTGAGTTGTGTCGGATTGTGAACTGTAAAGAAGACTTCAAGTATGGTTTCGAAGGAAATCTGTGTCTCGTCAAATAAGATTTCAACAACTTCTGCGTGACCGGTTGTGCCAGAGCAAATTGATTCATAACTTGGATTTGGTTCTAGGCCACCTGAATATCCAGGATTTACCGATTCAACTCCGATTATACCTTTGAATGCTCCTTCGACACACCAAAAGCAACCGCCACCCAAAACCGCTCTCGCCATATGTAGGGCCAAATCATCATCGGATTAATTGATACCGATGATATTTATCAAGGTGTGTTCTAATACATTTAGTAATAGTGAACTTGATTTGGTTGATGGGTAAACGACCGGTTATGCGAGTGCATTGGCTTGTGGCATTTCTCCTCGTCACTTCGCTACCAATGAGTTCAGCTGATTTGAGTGGCCGTGCGGTTTCGGTCGAGATCGATTTGGATGAAAAAATCTGGCTCTCATCCGATAATATTGTTGTTGAGGTAAATATCAATGGAGCACCGTTCAATAAAGATATTTCACTCAGTTGGGAATTGATGGACTCCGAAGGCAATTTAACCGGGGGGACCTCAACATTCCAAATGTCATCATCCAATCACGTTGAACAAATCGAAGTAGCCAATTTTTATCGCGGCAACCATTTTATTGATTTTCAAGTATCGATAAGCTTTGATTCAACTATGGCGGATAATAGTATCGGATTTATCGTACTAAGTGACGTGGTATTACCTGCAAATATAGATGATATTTTGGTTTTTGGTGATTCTTTATCAGATATGGGGAATGGAAAAGACTCTTGGCTTGATGTACCCGATGTACCGCCTTATTGGAATGGACGATTTTCAAATGGACCAATTTGGATAGACCATGTCTCATCTGAGATGTCAGTAAATTTGGGTCATGGTTCAGGTTCGGCATCTGGTGGTAACCGTGCATTTGGAGGTGCTCAAACAGGTCAAGGATATGCATATTTGGTCTTACCAAATGTCGGTGCTCAAATCAGTGAATTTTTAACCCAGGTTCAAGGTAATATTAGTTCGAATCAATTGGTCATCGTGTGGGCAGGTGGTAATGATTTCCTTTATGGTACCGGTAACCCAGATGTCATTAGTCAAAATATGGCCTCACATGTAAGAGAATTGGCTCTAGCCGGGGGCTCTGAATTTGTCGTGGTTAATCTCCCGCCGATTGAATTAACTCCAGAAGGTAAGAGTAAAACTTCAAGTCAACAAGCTCAAATGACTCAAGATGTTCAGTCTTATAATTCTAAATTAGCAACAGAGATGACAAATTTGAGCAATACGATGAGCCTCAATATTACCCTAGTTGACGCGTGGTCCATGTTTTATAAAATATTAGCAAATCCTAGTCATGTTGGTATTACCAATATCCAAGATCCTGCTTGCTCAGGTGCGGGGGGATTACTGCCCCTTCCAATTTGCAATGATGGTGATACTGTTGCATCTAATGCCGATGAATATTTATTCTTCGATAAAGCACATCCTACAGCCACGATGCACGAAGTAATCGGCGCATTTGCCTTGGAATATATCGGGGAGAATGATAGCGATGGCGACGGGATTATCGATTTGATAGACAATTGTGAATGGAGTTCAGGGCAAGTCGATGTAAATGGCTGTGATTGGGCCCAACAGGATGAGGATCTGGATGGTGTAGCGAATGGCCTCGATGATTGCCTAGAAACCATATCAGGTTTCGAAGTAGATTCCAATGGTTGTGCAGCATATCAAAGAGATAGTGATGAAGATGGTCTAACCGATGATGTTGACCCTTGTCCGAACGATGTGCAGGGTACCGATCATGATTCAGATGGTTGTATCGATCTTGTCGATGCCGATGACGACAACGATGGTTTAGCCGATGAAGAGGACAATTGTCCAAAGGGATTGATCGGGATCTCAGATTCAGATTTTGACCAAGATGGTTGTGATGATTCCGAAGATTTAGATGACGATGGCGATGGTTTATCAGACGAAGATGAAATTCTCTGCGGATGTGATCCATTCGATGTCGATAGCGATGATGATGGGGTTTGGGACGGTGAAGATGCATTTCCGTTAGATAGTTCAGAATGGGTTGATTCTGATTTGGACGGTGTCGGTGATAATTCGGATAATTTTCCATTCGATAGCAGCGAGTGGGTCGATTCAGACATGGATAGTGTTGGCGATAACTCTGATTCATTCCCTACAGATCATACCGAGTGGGATGATTCAGATGGCGATGGATTTGGTGATAATTCGGACGCTTGTCCTGAAGATTTTGGCACTTCAATAGAACCGATGGGCTGTTATGATTCCGATGGTGACGGCTTTTCTGACCAAAACGATGCTTTTCCTCATGACCAAGATGATTGGCTCGATTCTGATGGCGATGGCCATGGCGATAATAACGATTTATTTCCAATGGATTCTTCCGATTGGTTAGACTCAGATATCGATGGCTATGGTGATAACCGTGACTTTTTCCCGAGCGATGAAGGAGAATGGAATGATTCCGATTTAGATGGTTGTGGCGATAATTCTGATGCATTCCCTTTTGATGGAACAGAATGTTTTGATTCTGATAAGGATGGTGTCGGCGATAATTCAGATCCATGGCCTAATGATCCAAGTGAGTGGCTAGATAGCGACAAAGATGGAGTTGGCGATAATTCCGATTTCGCACCAAATGATGCTACTGAACACAAGGATAGCGATGGCGACGGGGTAGGTGATAATGCAGATTTATGGCCGAATGATAAGGGGAGAAGTCTCGATAGTGATGGGGATGGTGTAGCCAATTCAGTCGACGCCTTTCCAAATAATTCTGAAATGGATTCATGGTTTTCAGTAATTCTTGGTTTTGGATTTTTAATCATTTTATGTCTTGGTACCATATATTTCATCTCAAATAAGCAAAAGCAAAAACAATCGATTGAAGAGACATGGGCTTCGGAAGTTCCGTTAGAAGCCCCTTCGTTGGATGACTTTGATTGAATAAACTGTTGATGCTAAATAAGATGGGCCGGCGGCCAGCGTATAGAGGTGCTATTATGGTCGATGCTAGATTCGCAGATTTAGGTGTAAGCCCACAAATGAGCCACGAGCTCAAACGCGAAGGATTCCTTGAGCCTTTCGAGGTTCAAACCGCAACCATCCCTGCGATGATTGCGGGCAAAGATGTGTGCTGTCGTGCGCCTACTGGTAGCGGTAAAACACTCGCATTTGGTATTCCTATGCTCGAAAGAGTCGGAAAGGGCGAACCTAGCCTGCCTAAAGCACTAATTCTAACTCCGACTCGTGAGTTGGCAGAGCAGATATTCAAAGTATTAGACGCGATTGCATGGGGGCTTGGTTTATCGATTATGTCCATTTATGGCGGTGTTTCTTATACCAAGCAAATCCGACGGCTCGACAAGGGTGTAGATATTGTAGTCGCTTGCCCTGGTCGGCTATTGGATCTCATAGACCGAGGAAATGTTTTCCTCGATGAAGTTGAAATTGTAATCATCGACGAGGCCGATCGCATGGCTGACATGGGCTTTACCGAACCGGTTTGTCAAATTCTAGACGAATGTTCGCCCAAGCGTCAAACCGTAATGTTTAGCGCAACCCTCGATAATGAGGTAGCCCACATCCGAAAGAGTTACCAAACCGACCCTGAAATCATCGAGGTTGGACCAAAAGAGATCTCGGTAACAGATATGGATCATCATTTCTGGCTGATTCCAAATTCGATTAAATCTCGTATCACCGCCGAAGCGATTCGAAAATCTGGCCGTGGATTCGTCTTTTGCCGAACCCGTGCCGGGGTCGAAAGAGTCGCTGAAGAACTAGAGGACGAAGGACTTAGTGTCACCTCTATTCATGGTGGAATGCAACAAAACAAGCGCTCGAGGGCGGTCGAAGATTTTGGTGCTGGCAAATCCCATGTAATCGTTGCAACCGATGTTGCAGCTCGTGGTCTAGATATCAAAGGTATTAGTTGTGTCATCCACTTCGACCCGCCGGAGAACGGCAAGGCGTTCAAACACCGTTCAGGCCGAACCGCCCGGGCAGGTAAATCTGGCACAGTTATTTCATTTGTTCAAAATCCACAAAAGGGGAAATGGACAAAGATTCAGCGAGAAGTCGGACTTCAAATTAAATTTCAGACTCCTGAATTCAATGATTTGGTTCAACATGAAGATATCTCTTACATCCCACCACCATCAAAGCGCAATCGCTCAAGTGACCGAAAGGACCGCAGAGGCCGCCCAGATCGTGGCGGACGAGACGGTGGCGGTGGCAATCGCGGTGGAGGATACCGAGGCGGCGGCAACAGCGGCGGCGGAGGATACCGAGGCGGCGGCAACAGCGGCGGCGGCGGTGGAGGATACCGAGGCGGCGGCGGCAACAGCGGCGGCGGAGACCGACGTGGCGGAAGCAGCGGAGGCGATCGACGAG
>CAUZVL010000119.1:0-4605 GCA_963583355.1 Candidatus Thalassarchaeaceae archaeon | reverse complement strand
TGATGCTACAATTATTCGGCGGAGTACCTGGGCGCAACGCTGATGGAACCCGCAATAGAGGCGATATTCACATATTATTGATGGGCGATCCTGGAGTCGCTAAATCTCAATTATTATCCTATATGGCTTCAATTTCACCCCGGGGTAGATTTACATCAGGTATGTCTTCTTCAGCAGCAGGATTGACAGCAGCCGCAGTTCAAGATTCGACCGCCGATGGCCGCTGGACCTTGGAAGCAGGCGTTCTAGCATTGGCCGACCTCGGCCTAGCCGCGATCGACGAATTCGACAAAATGAATGAAAACGACCGCGCTTCGATGCACGAGGCTATGGAACAGCAGCGCATTTCCATCTCCAAGGCCGGAATCAATGCGACCCTATCGACCAGATGCGCTATTTTAGCGGCTGCAAACCCAACATCCGGTAGGTTTTCGCCGGTTTCTGAAGTACCTTTTACAAGCCAAACAAAACTCAAGCAGCCATTGCTTTCCCGGTTCGATATCATTTGGTTATTGACCGATACCCCAACCAAAGACCTCGATACTTTGATTGCAAACCATATCATCGATACCAGAATGGCTGCAATTCCCGAATTATTGGTCGAGCAAGGTAGCGAACCCGACCCGACTAAAACCGCCGATGAAGCCGGTTTGACCACCCACGCAGGAATAGAGATAGTCAGCCGTTCATTGTTGAGAAAATATATCGCTCATGCTAAGAGAACTATTCACCCGGCGATGAGCGAAGAAGCAAGAAAATTAATCGTTGATTTTTATGTGGAAACCAGAAGAAAAGGCGGAGAACAATCCGATTCGGTAGCTATTACCGCAAGAGTGATCGATGGATTATTTCGACTTTCTCAAGCTTCAGCGAGAATTCGCTTAGCCGACACGGTTTCTGAAGAGGATGCTCTGCGCTCCATCAGAATTACCAAGCACTGGCGCTTTGATCTCATGGGCGAACATTTCGATGAGACTACCATATTCACGAGCAAAAAAGGTAGTGCTCGCAACCGAGAGCGAGCTATCCTCGAAATTGTTCGAAGAATGCATGCGGAAACCGGAGATGCCGTCGATTTGAATGATGTAATGACCGAGGCGGGACGGTTGGATATCACCCGCGCTCTCGCAGAGGATATAATTGAATCCTTGATACAAAATGGTGGATTGATGCGACCGCGCGGCTACGATACCCTTGCACCGGTTTGAGTCGATGCATCCATCAATGAGGCCCTATTCAGATGAGAAACATGGAACCGGAAGGCGAGGTCTCAAAACCAGCAAGCCTCGACCCCGAGGCTCTAGGTTTCATGTGCGGAATCGAGGTTCACCAGCAATTAGCAACCGGAAAATTGCATTCGCGCCAACCGGGCCACTTGCATGACATTTCCATCGATACTTTGCCAGAGGATTGGCCGCGCTTTCAACGAAAATTGCGCGCAGCACGCGGCGAAGGTGGTAAAATTGACGTCGCAGCAAGATTTGAAGCCCGAAGAAATCGTACTTTCATTTATTGTCAATCACCAAATGCCGGACTCATCGAATTGGACGAACAACCCCCGCTTCCCCACGATGAAGACGCTCTCGATATTGCCCTCACCGTCTCCGCAATGCTTGGCGCTCACCCAGTTCCGTTATTGCAAACAATGAGAAAAACAGTTGTCGATGGTTCCAATACTAGTGGATTTCAACGAACTACTCTTATCTCGACCGCAGGTGTTCTACAAACCGAAGGTGGGCCGGTCGGGGTCGATGTTCTGTGCTTAGAGGAAGACAGCGCTCGCAAACTAGCCAACGAATTAACCCCAAACGGAGAGATCGTCACTTGGAATTTAGATCGCTTAGGAATTCCATTGATCGAAATTGCGACAGCTCCAGATGTCAAGACCCCAGACCACGCAAAACAAACCTCACTCGCTTTGGGTCGGGCCTTGAGAGATACTCGACGGGTTAGGCGAGGTTTAGGAAGTATTCGCCAAGACCTCAACGTATCGTTAATGTGTGGCGATCGAGTTGAAATCAAAGGCTGTCAAGATTTAGATTTCATTCCAAAGATTATCCGTTGTGAGATGGCCAGGCAACTTCATTTTTATCGATTGGCCAATATTTTACGGGCTAATCACGGCTTTGAACCATTGAGCCCAGATCGGCGAATCTCTTCTCCATCGGTCGATGTCAGTTCTATATTGCCGCTGCAATTGGTCGATGTGAGTGAGTCATTTGTAAATTGCCAATCAAAAATGGTCCAAAACGGCCTTGATGCAGGCTCGATAATGCTAGCATTACCTCTGCCCGGATTTTCCGGACTTATCGGTACCAAAACATTGGATGAAGACGGATCTCAAATGCCAAGACTAGGGCGCGAATTGGCTGGAGCAGCCAAACTTGCCGGTGTTGCTGGAATCTTTCATTCCGACGAATTACCCGCCTATGGAATCGACCAAGAGTTCGTCGATGCAACCCGGGCGCAATTGGCCGGAGCCGATACTTTCGTCCTATGTTTAGCGGCACCATGGCAAGCCGAATTAGCCTTGGAAAGCGTACTTAATCGAGCCCGCCTCGCCTTCGATCGAATCGCTCAAGAAGTGCGTAATGTCGTGGTCAAAAAAGGCGCACCCGAAGACGGAACAACCTCGCCGATGCGCCCGCTCCCAGGAGGGGCCAGAATGTATCCTGAAACCGATATTCCACCAATGGAAATAAGTTCGATGCGCTGGGATGCAATCCAATTGCCGATGAATCTACAAGAGCGTTCACAACGACTCGCAACATTTGATATCAGCCAAGATCAAGCTGAACAATTGGTCGCCCGAGAATTGGATGACCATTTTGTCGACCATCACCAACCATTACCACTCAAAGCTTGGGCGAGTATGTTATTGGAGAACGAAGGCGATTATGGCTTGATGGCGTTGGTTTTAGCAGCCAAGGAACAAGGCCACCTAACCCGAGAGGGCATGGCTCCGCTTCTTATTCAATTAAAGAATACAAATCCTACTATTGTTGAGATTGCCGACCTTGCAGAATCATTGGGATTAAAACCAACAGATGAAGGCGACTTAGCCGCAATCGTCGAAAAAGTAATCCAAAGCCGTGTCGATTTTGTTAAGGAAAGAGGCATGGGTGCACTGGGGCCGCTGATGGGAGTTGTCATGAAAGAATGCGGCGGTGCTGCAGATGGTAAACAGGTAAGTGCTCTGTTGAGAGAATCGATCATGAGGCTTGGTCAATGAAACGCCTCCTTTTATTATTAGGATTATTATTACTAATTCAACCCGTGAGTGCTGCACAAATCGGGTGGAATGTTGACCTTGATAATGGCTATATTACAACAGCACCGATAATTGTCGATGACCAAGTTATAGTTCGCACTTCTGGATTTTGGAGTGGTGATCAGAGACCTCATGTCTACTCTTTTGACCTGTACGATGGCGGTTTAAATTGGAAATATAAGAGCGAATCATCCACTCAACATGACATGACTCCACTCCTGCACATAGACTCAGGTAAGGGGGATTGCGGTTGGTGGAAAGAGATGATTCTGGTCGGTTGGACCGATGGCAAGATAACCGCTTTAGATATCGAGGATGGTCGATTGATTTGGCAAACCCAAACCGAGATTCACACTTGGGGAATAACTGGAGCGATGGCCATCGATGGTGATGAAGTGGTAGTGCCAACCAGAAAAGGGCTCTCGACTTTTTGCCTGGCTGATGGTGAAGAAAACCTTCGTGTCGACCTGCCTGAATTAGGGTGGAGAAATGGGGTAAGTATTAGCGAAGATTATTATTTATTAGGCAATGAAGAAGGGGTTCTAAACAAGGTTTATAAAAATGGAATAGTTGAAAACCAAAGTATTGGTGATGGTAAAATCCGCCATGCACCGCTCCAAACAAATGCAGGGGTTTTGATTCACCTTCAAACAGATTCAGGGTCAAAAATATTCGTTGATGGTCAATTATTAATTTCATCAGGATATTCACCCGCGATCCCGATAATGAATGAAAATATCGTCCATTTAGCCACCGGTAGCGAATATATTATTCTCGATTGTAATTCTAATTGTTCGATTGTTAGTAGATCAGAATTTCACAGCAACGGTGAGATAACTCTTCGAGGGGAAGAAGCATGGTTACCCCGAAATACCGAAGAGGGTGGATGGGGTGTTTTTTCCAATACCTCTTTGATTAGGGTTCATCAAACCAACGCGGATACTTACACGACCGCAGGAGTTGGTTTTGGACCGAGCCAATCGATGGCTTTGGGTAGTGATGCCGGGATTATGTTCGTATCGTACCAAAGCGAATTAGATGAACCAAACCAAAGCGATTATTTCGGCATTTTCATCATGATGATAATAATCGCCCTCAGTTTGGTTTCGCTGAGATATGCGGCAATTTTAGATTTGGCGAATTTAAGCAAATATCTCTTGTTGATTTTGATGATAATCTCCGCTTATACATTACCTCAAGTTGCTAACGCATGGTCTAATCTTATCCAAGAGCAAAACCAAGGAGGAGATGATTGGGAGCGGCCATGGGACGATGATTTAGCCGAATCCTGCGAGGGTAAGCAAGCGGTTCACATCCAATTACCTTGGCGCGAT
>CAUZVL010000118.1:0-4609 GCA_963583355.1 Candidatus Thalassarchaeaceae archaeon | reverse complement strand
AAGCCCAAAAAGTAGTGTCTGCCATAGTAATTTTTGCAATCATAGCCGAAGCGATAAGGTTGAAATTAGGAGTGGCGATTTTTGGTCAACGCCATTATGAGTCAAAACAAGTTAGTGCCCTTGCATGGGGCGCATTGGCTATCGGAATCACATTTCTAACCTTGCCAAATAATCCTGAATTTGTGTTTCCACTAATTATTTCATTGTCGTTTGGAGATCCATTTTTGGGTGAATTAAGAAGGAAAAACCTCGATTCTAAAAATGTGTTCGCTATCGGATCAATATTCATTGCAATAATATGGGCAATCTCATGGCATTTTCTTTCAACCCCACTCTGGCTCGCACCTTTGATGGGGTTGATATGCGTAGGTTCCGAGTGGCCAAGGCTGCGCTGGATCGATGATAATGCGACTATGTTACTCATTCCATTAGCAGTAATTTTATTGATAATGCCTTGGCTTTGAAACAACATGTTGAAATGGCTCCTTCTCTCGCAAGTAAAATAGGTGAGAACTAATGAGTGAGGAGAACACTTCCCAAGACCCGCCACAAAGCGTATATTTATTCACTTTCCTGCTTGCATCAGCCTTACTTCTTCTAACCATGTTTGTTTACCCATTATGGTGAAGGAAGTCACATGTGCGGAATTGGCGGAATGCTCGGGCAGCCCGATGAGGCTGTTCTTAGCCGAATGATAGATTTGTTAGCGCATCGTGGCCCAGATGGCCGTGGAATCTACAGCGACGATAATTGTGGTCTCGCCCATGCCCGTTTAGCGATATTGGATGTGCACGGCTCAAAACAACCGCTTTATGGAGAAAAATCAGTTGCGGTTGTCAATGGTGAAATCTACAATCACCAACACTTGAAAAATCCAAGTTATCCTTATCGAACCAATGGTGATAGCGAATCAATTCTTGCTCTTCATTCTCAATCTCAGGGTGAGAGTGCAGCGGACCATGCCAAATGGATCGCCAAGCTTGACGGCATGTTCGCTTTTGCAATTTGGTCAAATAAAAAATTAATTTTAGCAAGAGATCCTATGGGCATAAAACCTCTAGTCAGAACAATAATCGACGACACCCTCCTTTTTGCATCAGAGCATAAGGCCCTCCGGGCTCACGAGGGCCATATCCCTGAAATTGATGATTTAGCGATGCGTGCCAGAATTGCTTGGGAATATCCATTAGACGCTACAACTTTGCTAAAAGATGTTCACCAAATCCGACCCGGAACTGTTGAAGTATGGGAATTAATCGATAGTAAGCCTATGCTTACAAGCAGCGCTGCATTCGAAATTCAAAAAGTTGATCCAAGTTCAACTTGGAATGATGAAAATGGCCTATTGGAATCGTTCGTAATCAGCGTCCAAGAAAGATTGATGGCAGATGTTCCTGTAGGTATCGTTCTATCTGGAGGATTGGATTCATCATTGGTTGCAGCTGTTGCTCATGAAGCAGCAGAAAGGGCTGGCCAACCGGTTCCTGCATGTTGGACGGTTGCTGAAAGTGAAGATAATCCTGATTGGCAAGCAGCCGAACTTGTAGCATCTTCATTGGATTTGGAACATCATCAATATTTATTAGAAGAGGATTCATTCCATTCCAGACTTCCAGATTTGGCTTGGCACGGTGAGGATCTCGATATTACGGTATTATTTTTCCAACCATTATTTGCAAAGATGGCTGAAAAAGTTACCGTTGGTTTATGCGGTCAAGGTGCAGACGAATTACATGCTGGTTATCCGAGATACCGCGATCTCAAGCAGCACGCAAAAGAAATCCAAGTCAGATTGGATGACTTGAATTGCTCGCTCGATAATTTGCAGGGTAACCAATGGTGGGCTGAAAATCATAATCCCCAAACCCATTGCAATTCACTAGATGAATTTCTTCAGTTTGAATTGGACCACGGCCAATTATCAAACTTCCAATTGAGATTGGTCGATCGTCATTCCATGGCTCATGGCTTGGAGGTAAGGGTGCCATTTTTAGGTTCAAGCCATAGAAAGGCCGCTCATAATTTGCCGATGGAATGGCGATTATCCACGAATATGGAAGAAAAAGTTGCGCTTAGAAAAGCCGCGAATCTCACCAAGTTGCCAGAGGTGATCGTGACTCGGCCCAAACTTCCTGCCGGACGAGCAACCTCGCCCAAGCTGATCGATAATTTATTGGCCGAACTTCAGCCAAGGGTGGCTGAACTGGCAAGTCAAGAACCAACTATGGAAAAGGCCTTACTCAAACAACCAGATATTGCAATCGGTCTTGGTTTGTTCAAGGCAATGCATATCATAGATGGCGGACGATACAAACCCAACGGCGATGTTAGCGCGCTGCTTGACGAGGTGATTTAATGAGTTTTTTGCATGATTTATCAGAGCGTCTCGAAACCAATCGCAATTTGATAAGCAAATGGATGGATACCAAGAGAAGCGAGGTTCCAATTCCGATTTATGGCTCGGTCGATATCAGGGATGCTGGCTGGAAAATAGCGGTTGTAGATGCAAACCACTTCCCAGCTGGATTCAACAATATTTCAGCCGAAGATAAACCCCATCTAGCCGCACTTCTAAGAAATCATCTCAATAGAAAACATCCAGGCTGCAGTTGGATTCATCTTTATCCCGAATCTCATACTAGAAATCAGGGCTATGTCGAGAATATTGCAACCATTAAACATTTGATTGAGCTAGGTGGATTCAGGTGTACGGTAGGTTCACCAGAATTATTGGGTCACGGATCACTTGACGGCATCTCAGGACCTCTCAAATTGGATGAGGTCGTATTAGATGGTGAGCAACTTTTAATCAAAAATAAAAAACCTTGCCTCATTTTGCTCAATAATGACTTGACTGAAGGCATGGTCGCCGGATTAGGTACCCATAATGTCAGCCCACCTCCTCATATGGGCTGGCAAAGAAGGCGAAAATCTGAGCATTACCAATGCCTGCAACAATATGTCGAAGAAATCGCCAAAATTCTTGAAATAGATCCTTGGCATTTGATTACCGAATGGTTCGTCAGCGAGGGTAAGTGTTTGGAAAAGGAATCCTGCCGCTCAATCTTAGCAGCGGAGGTCGATGAATTTCTTGCCAGAATCGCCGATAAATATCAAAAGTTGGGAATTGAGCGCGAGCCTGTTGCTTTCATCAAGAATGATCAAGGTACTTACGGACTTGGGATCATGGCGGTAAAATCTGGCTCGGAATTACTCTCATTATCAAATCGGAAAATGAAACGCTTAATGTATTCAAAAGGCGGTGTTGATGTTGAAAATTTCCTGATACAAGAAGGGGTTCCAACCGAGATTAAAGATGAGATGGGTTCACCGGTTGAGCCGGTCGTCTATTTGGTCGATGGACAAGCAGCATCGTGGTTTTACCGAATTAACCATAAAAAGGGTGATATGGAAAACCTGAATTCTCCAAGTGCAAGATTCCTTTCATTCGATAAAGTCGGTGAAAAATACGGTGAGAACGCTCACGGTTGGCACGCCTTGGTCGCTGAATTATCCATGCTCGCTATGGGTGCTGAATCCTTAAAACAGGAGCAATTGTAATGGCGCGCATACATTGTTTAGGAGGAGGCTTAGTTGGCTCTTTCGTAACCAAAGAACTTCTCAAGTCGAAACATGAAATCCATCTTTTCGATATCGAAGAGATTGAGACAAAAGCGATTTTACACGTCAAAGATGCGATCCAAGCAGATCATTCAGATGCGGATTTAATCATCAATATGTTACCGGGTAAATATGGCCATTATGCCCTCGAACGGCTAAAAACTTTGGACAAAAAAATCCTAGATTTATCATTTAGTGAAATCACCCCCGATCACCTTATTGAAGTAAATGCCACTATTCTATGGGATGTAGGAATCGCCCCAGGCCTCTCTAATATGTTGGTAGCAAAGGCAATGTCTCAATTACCAATACTGGACAAGGTTACTATCAAGGTGGGTGGAAACCCACAACAGCCTGATGACAATTGGTCATATATGGCGCCATTTTCTCCTCACGATGTGATTGCAGAATACACAAGACCGGCAAGAGTGATCCGAGATGGTAAAAGAACTGCTCTACCAGCAATCTCAGACTTGCATTCAATAGAAGTAGATGGAAACCAGATGGATGCCTTTCTTTCAGATGGTTTGAGATCATTACTCGATATCAAATGCAAACATATGGGTGAATATACCATCAGGTGGCCAGGACATATTCAAAAATACATTTCCTCTCAATTGAAACCAGATGATTTGGTACAACAGTGGAAGTTCAACCCTGATATCCCCGAGTTCACTTGGATGGAGGTAAAGGTGAAATCTGCAGACCAACAATTAACATGGATAATCAGAGATGGGGGGAAGGATGGAGATTCTTCTATGGCCCGCTCCACCGGATTGGTAACTGTAGCTTGTGCTTTACTTTGGCTGGACAACCCAAAAATGCTCAGCAGAGGCATCCATCCACCTGAAGATTTGCCGATCCATATAATCGACCAAGTGATTGCGGTTTTGCAGAAAAATTCTGTTTCGTTCAACAAAATATAGATTATCCTCACTTCATTATAAATCCTGCTACGAGCCCGCATGAGATTAAAATAACAGGACAC
>CAUZVL010000117.1:0-4644 GCA_963583355.1 Candidatus Thalassarchaeaceae archaeon | reverse complement strand
CCAGTACCGGCACCAGCATCTAATGCAATATGGCGATTAATGTCTAAACCAAGACTTTGTGAATGGTTGAAAGGAATGATCACCAACCACCTCGCTTAGCACTTGGGCACGATTCGATAATCGGGCAATACGAACAGGATTTAGATGGCTCGGGGTGGATATTTCCGGCTGCCGCATTCTCGATAACCCTTTGAGCGGTACTGATTCGCTCCCGCATCCAGGCCCTGAATGCATTGGATTTCGCCGGTAATTCCTCGCCAACTCTTCGGTAATGCTCATGGGTTTGATTACTTGGGATTCCGATTGCTAAATCTTGGCAAACCTCGAAGAACTCGGGGTCTAATTCGACGAATGCTTGAGTTGAATTTCCAACTTGGGTCGCGCCTATTCCAACCACCCTGTCGCCAGGGTTTGCAATTTCCCACGCACGGGCATATAATGCCAATTGTAATTCTTGGAAAATACCCTTGAGATGGCGCTGGTCAGATCCATCGTCGCCCGGTCCGTCTAGAGATTTTATATCCCGTATTATCACCAATCTTTTGGCCTTAACCGGGTCACCTAAATCAAAATCGAGCGGGATGATTTTTTCTGCGGTTTGGTCGATATAGTGGTCGCCGAGCATCAGTTGGTCGACCCTGTCGATTCGTCCACGCAAACGGAATGATTCGATGGTTACGAAATCTTCTTTTTCGGTTTTCAACTGCCATTCACTAGCGATTGGTGCTACATCGTACAGCGACATATCAACCATCAGCATTCTACCGAGCCGTCCGCCGATTGGAATCGGCGCATTGGTCTCCAACCATTCGATCCAAATCTCTGGTGAAACCCCAATTAAATCACGGCAGCGATGAGCTGAAATCCCGTCGGCTCGGCGCATCCAAGTCGCTTTAGCCGCCAAGGTATCGAGGACGACGGTCCACGCATTATCGAGATTTGAAATCGGGCCTAAATGTAATGGTTGGGCGGTTTGTTGGCTGCCGTCTTGGTCTAAACCATGAGCTCTGAGCAATGCCTCCTCGACCAAGTGAACGATATCACCCCGGGTCGCTGCAGCCAAATCCTCGTCGATACTTTCGGTTCGCCCGAGATACATATGACGGTCGTACCAAGCCCGGCGTGGACAATCTAACCAGGCTTGCAATCGGCCTTGTGACCAAATGTCCGGCAATTTCAATTCGATATGAGAACGGCCGGTCATCCGGTCGAGTTCTTCGATCCTAGTACTCGGAGGCGATATCGGTCGAGGGTCGATGGGGAGGGAAAGTTTTGATTTGCCTTTTACCCCGAGGTGCGGCCATTGTTCTGCACCTCTACCATCGGCTGGGTTTCTCTTGGTCGGCAAGAGTTTTAGGTCGGCGGTTTGAATAAGAAAATTAGCATCATCAAAGCCGAATGTGTCTCCTATAGCCAAATCTTCACCATCGGCTCGACGCGATAATTGGTCAGCCAATAATTCGATTTCCGCTGCGGGCAATAACCCCTTCATATTGAGAGGTCCGCTGTTAGGCACCCTTCCTTCGATTGTGGCGAGCCCCGCTCTTTGGCGCTGGTCACGCCCGAGGATTCCGCTACGGTGGCCACGGACCACCCCCTCGGAGACCTCCATCGCGTTTACTCGATGAACCAATCGCTGTTGATCTGCTGAAACTTGGAAGATTCGCCAGGCCCGGTCAACGGTATCAGGATGCCATGATTCTGGGTTCAGAAAATATGGTGCTGCCCCGAGATCCTCGATTCCCCCGTAGCGTTTCAAACGACTGAACCACTCATCCAAGGCCCCAGATAATTCCTTTCCCTCCTCCAAAGATGGGTCGATGATTATAATTGATTTTGCACAATTTAGTAGGTGGCGCAAATGGTGCCGGGCTTGACGCAAAGGGTGGTCAGGGCGGTGTAGTCCGAGGCTCATCCTGCTCGCTTGGTCAAGCCAAGGTATCGAAGCGGGTCGCAATGACCAGGTTTCGGCATCGATGCCAGCCAAAATTAGCAATTCGCTTTCACAACCTTGGGCTTGTTGAGGCGAGAGAATCCTGATTTCTTGGTCGCTTGCCCGCAACGGTGGAATTTTGGTATTTTGAGCGAGGGTTTTGAGAAATTCGTGGAAATCGTCGGCTGCAAAATCGATCTCGTTTTTTATTTGGTCGAAGGCGTCGACCAAATATTGTAATCCAGAAATACAATCATCGGCTAGAACATCGCGATTTGCTAATGCGGTCCAATCTATCTGTTTTAACAGCGAATCGAACCATTCGACCGAATTTTTGCCAGGTTTAGGCAAGGGTAAGACCTCACCTGAAGAACAACCGATAATGCGCTCAGGCAGCGCTTCTTGGTCGTGGGCAGGCAATATCGGAGTCATCCAATGGGCTAAACAAGCTAACCACCATTGGCATTCTTCCAATTCCTTGCTAGCACGATTTGGCTCGACTCCGGCCCGTGGTTTTGCTTCCCCCAGCGTCGCTAACCATCGAGCTAGCGAGCCCCTTCCACCTAGCAGATGGAAACCTCGAGCAATGTCTGCTAAGACCCCTATATGTAAACGAGGAACCCATTCTTGGTATGAGGGATGAATCTGGTCCAAAATCGGCCAAGACATCGGCAAACCGATTTGTTCATCCAAGGCGCTAAGACGCGTTTGCGACCAAGCTTCCTCGCCTCGAGATAGTTCGACAAATGATAACAACCGGTTAACTGAGGGGCTATCGAGTGCAGTTTTCGAAGGTTTTGCTAACTTTATCCCCAGGGTTTGTAAAAAAGGTTCTAGGCTCTTTGTTAAGCCATCAGGGTCACCACTTACTATGATGGTATCCTCCTCGGTTCGGGACAAAATATCGGCTAGAGCCAAATGGGTATGAGTCGATAATTCAACCATCAAATGGTGAATTGTTCTACCTCGGTTTTGGCCGATTTCCCCATCCCAATCAATCTCAGCAGGCGCAGCCCAAACCGGGTGGTTTGGGACCCAGTCCGGCAATGCAGTTGCCGACCTAACCGAATTTATATCTGCGATATATTCACCGTGAAAGCCGAGGCGGTGTGATCCGGGGTTCACCAGTTGGTGAATCGGACTAAGCCTCGAAACCTCTCGTAAGATCTCAATCTTCACCTCACTCAAGCCACAAGCGTGGTCGAGCATGATGATGCCTTCGACATCGAGTAGTGTAAACGGCGGCTGGTCCCATTTTTTCAATTCGAGCCAAACCGACCTATCGAGTCGGGCCGGGTGGGTTGCTTGCAATTCTTTTTCCAAAGATCGCAATACTTTATCGCATTCTTGAGCCCCGGGGTCATCTGGCCAATCCCAGGGTTTAGCCAAGGATATCAACTCTCGATGGAGGGCTAATATTCTTCGACTTCGAGACCTACTCCATCGGTGTTGTGGATTTGGTTGTAAGAGCGGGAAACCGTATCCTTTAGCCGCATCAGCCAGAGCCCGATGACATTTTTCGAATAGTGGCCCATCGTTCTCAAGCACGGCTGGCAAGCGGAGATCAAGATGCAAAATACCGATTAGTCTCTCCATCGTCAGATGATGGGTCGTATCGATTATTCCGCCACCTTTTTGTTTGAGCAAACTCGATATCACTTGTTTTCTCGCAGCTTCTGTCGGATGGATCACCATCAATTTACGACCAGATAGTAACGATTTAACCAACCACTCGGGCATCGCCCGGCCGGCAGGAACCGCTTCCATGCTGAGGCCGATAGAGGTAGATTGAGGTTGAATCATCATTGTGTGGGCCGCCCAACGACTCGACTCTGCGGCAGGGGTTCTTGAACCCACTCATGACTTATCGGTCACAACCATTGAAATCAAAGTTAATCCAGCCAACACCATGCGCAGCGCAGCGGCCCTCTTGGCACTTCTCTTGTGCTTGAGCATGTTCCCAATAGCTCAAGGCGGCCAAGCCGAACAACTCGAGGTCGGATTCACCTTTGGTGGAGTCGGCTTAAATGCTAATGAAAGCGGAGAATCTTCCTCTACATTGGGCGATTTACCGGCAATAGCCGAATATTATACCGCAACCTGGTGTGAGAATTGTGTTGAGGTCGAGCACGCACTCGATGAAATCGAAAGCGAGGTCAATATCCAACAATTCCACTTCCACCGTAATAACGACAGCGAAGACCCGTGGGGGACCGACGCTGGAGAGAGTCGATGGAACCTCCGATATGATGGTGGAATTGCCCCAACCGTGGTTTTCAATGGCTCGATTAAGCAGATTGGAAGTGTAGCTCAAGGCGAAAGTCTCGAAGTGGATTATACCTCTCATGCAAATACAGACCTCTCTTTGGGAGTCGGTTCAAGCACAATGGGGTGGGTCTTGAATTCCGATAATGTATCGGGTACCGCTACTTGGAATTTGGTTGTTGACCAAGACAATCTCCCGGTGGATTCTACGGTTAGCTCGATGATTTGGATTACTGAAAGATTCGGAAATTTCCCTGAAGGCGGCAATGGAGTCGAGGATTATCCACATATCGTCAGAGCTGTTATCGAGTTAGGGCAAAATGCGAGCGGTACGATTGCAATCGATTTGCCCACGCCGCATGACGATAATGATTTGCAGATATTTTTGATTCATCAAATCAACTTGCCAGAGCCCGATGAACCTGAATTACCTCCGATTCATGCTG
>CAUZVL010000116.1:0-4652 GCA_963583355.1 Candidatus Thalassarchaeaceae archaeon | reverse complement strand
ACTGAGCCGGTAAGACGCTTGTCAGGCGGCCAACAGCGCCGTGTTGCTACCGCAAGAACTCTTGCTCAAAACCCACCTCTAATCCTCGCCGATGAATTTCTCGGTGAGCTCGATGATGAAAATGTCGAATTGGTGATGGCAGCAGTACTGGATTTGGTCAAAAAAGGCTCTACGCTAATCATGGTTGAACATCACGAGGATCGGGCTATCGAGGTCGCCGATAGGATTTGGCGAATCATCGATAATAGATTGGAGGAGGAGTCGCCATGAAGAAACGAGTCTTCGCAATCACCCTTTCTCTTATCCTATTAGCGATTTTTATCTTGAACGATTTTATGGGCCAGCGAATAACAATCGCTGGGTCATGGAACAATTTGGTTATCTTTACCTTTGATAGTTTACTTCCTCCAGATTGGAGTGTTGCTCAGTCAGAAGAATGCGGATTTTTTTGTTCAGATGCTTGGTTAGGCATGTGGGAAACCTTGAAAATTGCATTTGTAGCCACGGTATTTGGGTTCATTTTCGCCCTGTCAATTTCTGTTTTTGCCGCTTCGAATCTTTCCCCTTTATGGGTCTCGTTGCTCGCAAGAGCAGTGCTAGCGGCGATGAGAACGATTCCTTCTATAATTTGGGCGACGATTTTCTTGGTTGCTATCGGTCTTGGACCGGTCGCCGGAATAATGGCGATGACATTCTACACTATCGGCTATCTTGGAAAGTTACAATATGAGGCGATCGAAGGGATGGAGACCGCACCACTAGAGGCGGCAAAAGCGATGGGTATGAGGCGGCACGAAGCTGCGATTTACGTCGCGGTCCCCGAGGTTGCAAACAATTTGTTATCTCAGTTGATTTTTATGTTCGAATATAATGTCCGTCATGGCACGGTTTTGGGGTTGGTTGGCGCCGGTGGTATCGGCTTGACAATTTCTAATTCTTTGAACTCTCTTCAATATGATCGAGTGACTGCTTTATTGATAATTATCTTCGTAGTAGTGCTAATTATAGAAGGCATCAGCATGGTTGCTAGGTCTTTTGTAACCGAAGAGGGTGATGTAAAACGCCCCTCTTGGTTTACGATTTTCCTAAGCCCGAATCGAGCGGCAAAATATCATCACTTTGGTGATGAGAGCGAGTGACGTAACTTCGAAATAACAATGTAGACCAAATCCCTAATCGGTAATGGGACTAGCCAAGCAAAAGGGTATAGCCATTTCCAATTCCATTTCATATAGAGCAAACAGCGAATCGCAGCCGCAGATCGAATGTATTCCTTTTGATTGCGAATCAGAATCATAGTATCAGGAATCACACCCTCTGGCGGTTCTAATTCCTTTATTTCTAATGGGATTGATAATCTTTGACTAAGAAAATAACCCATCTTGGTACACATAGCACAATGGCCATCGAGAAAGAGAGTATCGGCCATCTTACTCAGCTGCTATACGCAAACTTCCATCCTGGTAGAACACTTGAATCCGGTTTGGAATTTTTTTGGTCAAAGCCGCAACCGCCTGGTAGATATCGTCCTCTTTGACCTTGAAGGATTTAGCCGCTGATTTGGTCGACCATGCAACCTGTTCAAAATCAGATTGACGAATCCACTCAAAAAGACGTAGTTCGAAGTCGGTCAAATCCTCTGCCATGTATACGGCCAAGCGCTAGGGGCACATCAATCCTACCTTTCAAGAAAGAGCGACCATTCTTCGGCAACATTCTTCGGCTTCGATATAACCATCGAGTAAGGTATTGAGTGCTTTTACGAATGGAACCTCGATTCCAAGATCTTGGGCTCTTTCGGTAAACATCCTGGTCGCTCTAACTCCTTCGGCTACCATCACCATCTCCTCAAGTGCTTGTTCTAGGGTTAAACCGCGGCCTAATTTTTCGCCCATTAGGCGGTTTCGCCCATGAGGTGAGGTTGCTGTAACATAGAGATCACCAAGACCTGCTGGGCCGAATGCGACCTCTGCTCTGGCTCCCAGTTGAGGCAAAAGCAGACAACCCTCTCTAAAGCCAGCATTGAAAATAGCAGCTTTAAGATTATCACCTCCGAGGCTTCCAATAATTTTCAATCCGTCGACCAAGCCACATGCTAAAGCGACGACATTCTTGAACGCACCCCAAAGTTCGGCACCTGCAGGGTCGGATGCCGGATGGAGGATGAATGTCGATGTGGTCAGAGTTGTTGCTAAGCGGGTTGCTACCGATTCATCTTCGCTGGCGACCAATGCGGTTGTCATCACCCCTGCTGCTGCTTCAGGTGCGATGGTTGGGCCGGTCAGAACCGCAAGTGGATTATGCATATCTCTCTCTTTTAGCATCGAGTTAATCACCTCACTAATCAACCGGTTTTCCGATGCTAAGCCCTTTGCTAAGTCCAAGAGGACATGGCCAGGCCTTAGATGCGGGAGAATTTGTTCAACAACTTTTAGAATTACTGAAGAGGGTAATGCTAATACCACGATCTCGGTTCCCTCGAGTGCTTCTTCAATGTGCATTGTAACATCTAATCCCTCTAGGGAATGGCCAGGCAGATATTTGTGATTCATGCCTTCCATCATTATAGATTCGTAGACCTCTTGCTCGATGGTCCAACCTTTTACTTGATGACCTTCGGCGACCCATAACTTTGCTATTGCGCTGCCCCAATTTCCAAGACCGAGTACTGCGATATGAGCCATAAACCCTCGTGGCTCCACTTTCACCTTTATGGGATTCCCCCAATCGGTATGGTAAAAGAGGGTTTTGAAGACGCTCAGAACAGGTCGTTGTCTTCATCGTCAGCGCCGAAGAGGCTGTCATCACCCTCTTCTTTCTTCTTTGGCGCTTCCTTTTCCTCAACTGGCTCAACAACTGCTTCTGGTGTAACTTCTTCGGTTTGAAGAGCATCAGCAGCTTGGGCTGCAGCAATCTTTTTCGCTTGTTCTGCTTGTTGCTCAGGCGATAAATTCGACTGAGCGGCAAGAGCACGACGGCGGTCTTCTCGAGCTTTGCGCTCGAGTAGGCGGTGGCGCGCTTTCTCGATATTTTGCATCATGAACATCGCATCGTGCTCAAGTAGAGGAGAGTCCGAGATCAAGGTGACATCGAGCCAAGATCCATCTTCGATGAGGAATTCGGCCAAAGGCTCGAAACTCAAGTCAGATTTCTTGATTTGAGTATAGTGCATTGCATTACCCATGCTATGCTCTACTCCCGAGAAATGACAATAGAACTCTTTGGTTCCAATAGTTTCTCTGACTTGGTCGAACAATTCGCCATAATCTTCAGAAGTACGTAAGCGGCCGTGGCCGCGTGCATGGATATGAGCAAGGTTGAGTACCGGAATTGTCCCTTCGACGTGATTCACTACTTCGAGCACCTCTTCGAGGCTACCCCACAATTCTTGTCGGCCACTTGTCTCGACCCCTATCTTCGAGGCAGTGCCGTTTTTGAGCCATGGGAATACCGGGTATTTGTCATCATCATCATTCCAAATATCGTGAATTCTTTCAACGATTCCTTTGTAGACGGTTGCAACTTGTTCGTTGGCATCTTTACCTCGGCTATATTCGCAATAATGACCAGCGTGTAAAGTAACATGTCGGGCATTGATTGTCTTGGCTGCTTGAAGAGCTGCTTCAACCTTGGCCAAACTTCGGTTTCGCTCGAGTCGGTTGCCCAAAAGCTCGGAATAATAAGGGCCGTGAATATTCATTTCAAAACCGGTTTTATGTGCTAGCACTCCTGCTTGCCAATATTGTTCAAAGTGCTGAGGTGCAACCATTCTGACGGTTTGGACCTCCATCGTTTCCAATCCTAAGGAAATGATATCATCCATTCCTTCGACTATAGTTCTGCCCTTACATGACAAGGGAACGCCGGCTGGTCCGAGTTTGACTGGCATGGTAGGTGCTTCCCGCAGGTCAGGCCCAAGGGCTGTCCTATGTTAACCCCTTTCCGTCAACCGCTCCAAAATATGAGCAAATAGTGAAAAAAGGATTAGTAATTTCACAAAATCCATCAAAACCGCCTTGTAGGAAATATATTCGAGTATTAATTCATTGGGAAAATTAGTACCATCTTGAATTTGCTAGTAAAATGATTTTACTGTCATTTTTAAAAACTAAATCGATTGGGAACAAACATGGAGCCACATGTAGAGGCGGCGGTCGCGGCTTTCCGCCAAGGAAACCCGGTTTGCTTATTCGATGCTGAGAACCGTGAAGGAGAGACCGATCTTTTATTCCCCGCTCAATCTGCAACCCCCGAAATAATGCGGCAATTACGCTTTGATTGTGGCGGCCTTCTTTTTTTGGCGATCGGCAATGAGGTCGGGCAAAAATTCGCCTTACCATACCTCCAAGATCTCCACACCGATTCTCGCTTGATGGCGGACTATCCCGTCCTTGCCCATCTGCAGACCAACGATCTACAATATGATACCAAAAGTGCATTCACCCTCTCGATAAACCACCGTGATACATTCACCGGAATCACCGATCGTGACCGTGCTCTCACCACAAGGAGATTTGCTGAATTATATGCTGAACTAAAGCCTGAAGATGATGCATTAACCGCTTTGGGTAAGGAGTTTAGAACACCAGGACATATTCCGGTTTGCAGAGAATCATTGGGCGGTCTTTCCAAAAGACAAGGTCATACCGAAT
>CAUZVL010000115.1:0-4657 GCA_963583355.1 Candidatus Thalassarchaeaceae archaeon | reverse complement strand
GGAATGTGAGATGAGGTTTCCAGGGGTGGAAACTGTTTGGATTCCTCACGCTATCGATCTTGATGCATTTTCAAAACCAAGACCACGCCCCGAATGGTTCAAAGAAGGAAAGAACCTTTTGGTAATCGGAAGTGAAGAACCAAGAAAGAGGGTTGGTTTTGCGGTCGAGGTTTGTGGGGGATTAGATGTTTGTTTGCACAAGATAGGGGCTGAGTCATCCCCTCGAAAAAAAACGGAATTACTTCGATTTGCAGTTGAAAAAAATTGTGATTTAAATTGGGTCGGTCGCCTAGAACAAGAAGAGTTGGTCGCGGCCTTACAACACGCCGATGCCTTGCTGTTTCCATCGATTGCGGAGGGATTTGGACTGCCACCACTCGAGGCTTATGCTGCAGGGACTGTCGCATTGGTTGCAGATGCTCCGGCTGGAAATGAGATACCTCTTGCAAGACATATATTGCCCCACGATGACATAGAATCATGGAGAGCTGCAATCTCTAATCTTGAAGACGAGAGTGAAGCGGTTAAGATTCGTGCAAAGGATTTTTCTATTCCAATCTGGGCAAATAAACTGAAATCTGCTTATGATTCATTATAAGAGCCTATTAGAGACGGTTCCATCACGCTTCACTTTCATCAGCATAGATTGTTAAGAACTTGTCCCCCTCTATGGACAATTCATTCCGTCGACTTCATGATGGAGTTTATTATGGCCACCAATATGCAGCCAATCCAAAGTGTCGCAATCATCGGTGCCGGGAATATGGGTTCCGGAATTGCTCAAAAGACTGCCCAAGAGGATTTCGATGTCCAAATGGTTGACAGAGAACTACAATGGGTCGAGCGAGGCCAGACTATTATCTCAGATTTCTTGGCTGAAGCTGTTGAAAGAAGAATATTTTCTCTCGACCAAACCGAAGCGATAAAAGGTAGAATCACCGGTGTTGTTGGAACTGAAAACACCGCTCCTGATACCGACCTAGTTATCGAGGCGGTATTTGAGGACTTCAATATTAAGACTCAGGTCTTCAATGTCTTAAACAATATTTGTGATGAAAATACAATTCTTGCTTCAAATACCTCATCCCTCTCTGTTAATGAACTATCAAAAGCATCTGGTAGACCGGAAAATTTTATCGGCTTACATTTCTTTTTCCACCCGGCAAAAAACCGTTTGGTCGAAGTGATTCCTGGAAACTCATCAAGCGCTCAAACCATTGATCGCACGGTCCAGTATTGTCGTGGGCTCGGTAAGGTAGTCATCGTCTGCAAAGATCGACCTGGATTCGTCGTAAACCGATTCTTCGTGCCTTGGCTAAACGAAGCCTGCCTCCTATTGCAAGAGGGGATTGCCAGCGCTGCTGCTATCGACGCGGTTGCAATGAAAGCTTTTCGCATCGGATTAGGTCCGTTTGCTCTGATGAACTTGACCGGGCCGCCAATCGCACTCCATTCGACCGATTATTTGGCCAAACAATTGGATACTCCGCGCTATTATGGAGCGGAAAACCTCAGGGAGATGGTCGAAGCGGGAAATATGTGGGAAATTTCCGAAGACATCGACTGTAGTGAAGCAGCCGCTGTGGCGATTCGCACTCGATTATTGGGTCAAATCTTTGCGGTATCGGGTCAAATAATCGACGAAGAAATCTGCTCTCTAGAAGATATCGACCGAGGTGCTAAGGTCGGGTTACGCTGGGCGTGTGGACCGTTCGAATTAGCAAACCGCCTCGGAATATCCCAAGCAAAAGAGATGGCACAAGACTATTGTGAACTTGCGAATTTCCCCCTTCCTAAATGTTGGGAACGTAAAACAAACTTTGAATTCAATTATATCGATTCGACCTTAAATAATGGTATCGCCACTTTAACCATCAACCGCCCCGAAGCTATGAACGCACTCAACGAAACCGTGGTCGGTCAATTAGGTCAAGCACTAGATAAGGCAAACGCGGATAACTCCGTTCACACCATCGTCCTCGATGGTGCGGGCAAGGCATTCGTCGCCGGTGCTGATGTGAAATTCTTCGTCGACAAATTGCGCGCTGACTCCTTCCAAGACATCTATGATTTTACTGCAAATGGCCATTCGGTGCTCGACAAATTGGAATCTTCGGATAAAACCACCATCGCCCTAACCACTGGCTTAGCACTCGGTGGTGGCCTCGAACTCGCACTAGCTTGCGATTACCGAATCGGCACCAAGAAAACCCAATTCCGCTTCCCCGAAACAAGTATTGGAATTTTCCCTGGCCTAGGCGGGACCCAAAGGCCGGCAAGAATAAGCGGTATACCTGCCGCTCGTTGGGCCGTATTAGCGGGTAACTTCATGGATGCTAAAACCGCTGCTGATCTTGGACTGGTCAGCAACTTGGTCGATGTAGCAGCAGTGAATCGCACGATTGTGGAACTGGCTGAAACTGGTAAACCTGCAAATAAATATCCTGGTAAACCAACCGATCCCAATTCTAAGGTCGCTCTATTTGCCGATGCTTTCTACAGCGATGAAAATTTGCCAACAATCCTCTCCGGAAACTGCCCGGTCGAATTCGACCAAGCGGACCGAAACGTTTCGCGTCAATTGAAATCCTTATCTAAAACCGCTCCAATAGCCCTCCAAATGGCTAGCGATTTAATCGACCAAGCAGGAACGAACGAACTCATCGCAGGCTTGGAAAAGGAACTCGAAAGTTTAGAACCGATCTTCTCTACAGACGATGCATTGGAAGGTTTATCGGCCCTCATTGAAGGGCGAAAACCAACATATTATGGTCATTGAAACTACGGTGTGCGGATAACACTATGTTTTATCTCTAACACCTCGTGTGGCAAATCATGCCTGAGCCCCCATTGGAGTTGCCAAGTACAGTTCTCGATGATTTGGAGAGTCATATTAAGGGCACTATCGACAATGGTCGAATGATTAGAGATTTACTGGCTGAACATTCGAATAAAGGGCCATGGAGCACAACCTGGGAGGTTGAAGCTGCAGTCGAGGCACTCAATGTATTCGGTTCTCGATGGACGATTGAAATCCTAGCCGCATTATACATCGCTGGTCCGCGCCGTTTCAATCAACTCAAAACTCTGCTCAGTGGAATATCTTCGAGGACTCTATCTGATAAGTTGACTTACTTGGCTAAAGAAGGATTGTTGATCAGACAAGTAAACGATGGACCACCGGTCCGAGTCACCTATATTCTATCGGACCACGGTACTACTTGTGGCCGATTATTATCCCCTCTTGTAGCCCATCTCAAGATCCAAAGAGGATCGGTTAAAGCAGTAAAATAAATCTACGCAATCAACCGAACCAATTACAAAGGACGAGCAATTGTTTCACCGATATGGCACTCCTACGTCAATGGATAACCCAGCGACCTTGGCTCGCTGCTGGTTTGGCTGGAGCGACTGGTGGAATCACCGGTGTGGTCGCTGGCTTAGGCCTATTTGGGCTCGCTAATGCAGGGGTTGGCACCAAGGTCAGCAACACGGTTCACCCCCACCGAATGAGAATCCTCAAGACACTAGAACACAGCCCTGGGCTATGTTATCGTGAATTACAATCAAAATTGGCGGCCGCTAATGGAACCTTACGCCATCACCTCGATGTCTTACAAGGCCAAAGGGCGATTACGGTAATTTCTGTCAATGGTAGATCTTGTTATTTTGCTGGAGCACCATCTCAGATCGAAGTTCTACGAGGTATGAACGTTGGTGAGGAAGAAGCAGCGAAGAGAATGCCTATCGGTTTATCCTTGGTTCAAAGAACAATTATCGACGATTTGAGAGCGAACGGAATTCCCCGTTCACAAGCAGCGCTGGCTCGAAGAATCGGCCGAACAAGAGCGACGGTTCACTCCGCACTCAAGGTCTTGGTTCGCCGTGGTATCATCCGAGAAGATCGGATCGATATCGCACCCCATCTAATCGATGACGATACTTGGAATAGTACTCGGCCAATCGATTATGAGTGGTCGGATGACCGTCGTTGAACCGTTAATCGCTTCTCAGGCAACAAAAGATGCGTAGCCTTCAAAGACTAAAGGCGCTTCCTTGTAATTGATGTTCGATGTTCGACTCGATGAGATTCCACTTCCGGGGAGCGAACGGGATCTTGAAACATTGGTTTCGTGGCTGATCGATACTCTATGTTTGCATCGACGCCGAGGCGAAACAACTGCAGACGGTAATCGGTTTTCACCAATCCACCGAATTCTGATGGATCATTTAATTCCTAACCCAAAAATCGGTATCAATTCTAAAGATCTCGCAGATGAGATGGCTCTAACCCCGGCTGCTATCCATCACCACCTCACCCGATTAACATCTGGCGGCTTGGTGTCCTCAAGCGGTGGAAACTCTTGGCGGAAGCACCACCTTTGTGGTGGAAACTTGCTCAAGGCGGTCGATACGATGTCGCAACGGTGCATGTTGATCCAAAAGCAAAGAATGGAATTTCTCGAGCAAGTTTGGCAAAGAGGTGACGAGATCCAGATGGATATGGAATTACCACCAGATCAGACCCCCACCCTAAATATCAGAGTCAAAGAATGGGGGCCAATCTCACCTCAAGAAAGTGAATTATCTCGATTCATGGCCGACTTAGGGCTCCTTGGAGAAAGGCCAGGTAAAGAGGTTTCACCAGATTCGATCA
>CAUZVL010000114.1:0-4663 GCA_963583355.1 Candidatus Thalassarchaeaceae archaeon | reverse complement strand
ATAACATTGCAATGAATGAAACAGATAATGCTGTAATTATATGGTGTAATTCAAGCACTCCAAGATCACTGAATATTGCCGCTCTTGCCATTTCAATAAATACTGCAACGGGATTCATCAAATGAATACCAACCCATTCTGGCGGCACATGCTCCGCACCATAAAAAACTCCTGAAATGAAAAATCCTGCTCTAAGTAATACCGCAACCAATTGGGATATGTCTCTAATTCGTACTTGAAGAATTGATGCAATCATACCAAGTCCGATTGCAAGCATTGTCATCCCAAGTGCTGCTGGGATTAGTAAAAGCGTTAATATTGAGGGCATTATCTGAAACCAAATCATCATTGGAACTACAATAAATAGGCTCATTAAGAGGCGATAAATCTGATACCCAGTTATTGATATATGGAAAAGTTCTCTAGGGAAATAAATTTGATTTATTAGCGATGTGTTTTGAACTAATGCTGTCGTACACATTCCCATAACTTTAGAGAAACAACCGTAAAATAAGATTCCTACCATAACTTTGAGTGGAAGGTGTGGGTCTGAGGCGCCTCTTAATATTACGAAGACAGCATAGAGAATAACAGTGAATAAGAGTGGTTCTAACATCGTCCAAATATAGCCCAAAAACGTCCCATGATAGGCCAATTTAATGTCTTTTTTTATCATGTGATTTGTCAACGTCGTATGTTTCCAAACATTGCCAAAAACAAGACTAGGTCCAGCAAAAAAAGAGGGCGCATCGGCTCCTCCTCCGCGGTGCACCCTGATGGACATGGTTGGCGGCTGAGCAAGGGGTTCACAAACTATTCGCATCTAATGTGTTCGATGACTCAACTATTAGCCAACATTTTATTCGCCAATGTTCAAGACCCACTCGCGCCGCCCCAAGTATAGTGAGCATATGGAAGGCCCAATCATCCTCGTAGCAGGAGCCCGCCCAAACTTCATGAAAATTGCTCCACTTTACAAAGTATTCAAACAAAGAAACATCAACATAATTCTTCTTCATTCCGGCCAACATTATGATGCTAACATGAGTCAGGTCTTCTTTGATGACCTTGGCATCCCCACTCCTGATATTCATTTGGAAGTTGGATCTGGTAGCCATGCTGTCCAAACTGCAGCGGTCATGGTTGCTTTTGAGCAAGTTTGCTTTGAGCATAAACCTTCGATGGTAGTGGTTGTTGGAGATGTTAATTCTACTATCGCTTGTGCGATAGTGGCTGCAAAAATGCATATCCCCTGCGCTCATGTTGAGGCTGGATTACGCAGTAGAGATATGAAAATGCCAGAAGAAGTAAATCGCGTTTTAACCGATCGAATCTGTTCTATTCTGCTAACTCCTTCACCTGATGGCGATGAGAATTTACTAGCTGAAGGAGTGCCTGCTGAGAATATCCATATGGTTGGCAATGTGATGATCGATAGTTTGCTTTCAAATCTTGATAAAGCTAAGGCAAGTGGTATTGTAGAGAAATTAGGGCTAATAAATAATGAATATGCAACTTTAACCATGCATCGGCCAGGTAATGTTGATGATGAAGCGGTGTTTACATCACTGGTTGAGACTTTGGAGATAGTTTCCTCTTCAATTAAATTGGTCTTCCCTATGCATCCAAGAACTCGTGCTCGTGCTGAATCATTTGGCTTGATGGATAAATTAGAATCAATCGCTCTGATTACCGAACCACTTGGATATCATGAGTTCCAAGGATTAATTGCCTCTTCCAAGTTGGTATTAACCGATTCGGGAGGTTTGCAGGAGGAGACCACCGCTCTTGGAATACCTTGTTTGACTATGCGTCCAAATACCGAACGCCCAATCACAATCACCGAAGGCACCAACATTATTGTTGGTAGTGACCGAGCAAAGATTCTATCTGGAGTAGCTGATATTCTCGCTGGCAAAGGTAAAGCTGGGCGCATTCCATACTTGTGGGATGGAAAGACTGCTGAGCGTATGGCTGATGTTATTGTTGACTATATTGCCTCAGCAGCATTGCCCGATGCTTTTGGGTTTTAGTCACTAATTGTTTGAGTTTAGTTTCGAGCGATTTCTCGTCGGGCTTTTTCGGCAAGACTGTCATCGAATCCAAGGAAATCCAAATTTTCCCAAGCTGTATCATCGTCCAATGCTGCTAATGCCTCATTGTTTTGTAATAATTCGGCTACGGAAATAAATGTCGGACTGATTCCGTCACTCAATGTGTATTTATGACCGGGTAAAACCAACCACTCTTGCGGTAAACCGACCATAATCTTCCTTAGATAGAGCAGTGAATCCCTTTGGTCGGACTCGCTACCGCCAAATAGATCGGTTCGACCACACCTGCCCAAAAATAGACAATCACCACTTATGACCAAGCCATTACCGATGAATGTTACATGGCCAGGGGTATGGCCCGGTGAGCAATGGACCTCGAATTCTAACTCGCCGATTTTTTGGATTACATGACTCAATGCTTGATGATTCCATTCTCTATTTGATGGGCCGTCCCAACCGCGTTCGGATTCTTTTGCATGGACCCAAACCTGTTTATCGCTTAGTTCTCCAACTCCTTTTGTATGGTCCCAATGGCTATGGGTTAACCATGATTGTTCGAGTTCCCAACCGTTGTTTTGACAGATGTCGAGCCAATATTTTCCATCAAAAGGATCAACGATTGCTGCTTTCTTGGTTTTTTTGCAAACCAAGAGGTGATTCAAATTATCCCAATCGCCTAACTGCGCCTGTAAAACCACGATTTTTTGAGTCTCAAATATCACTTTTGCCATCTTCGCTCACCAATTGCACGCACCGCATGACTTCTAAGTGATGAGGTCCAAGGGTGAAATATGGCACGAGAGAGTATGCTGGCTGTCGTTTTGGTCGGCTTGATGCTCGTGGTAATTCCTAGTAGTGCAGCCGAAGGTGAAAATCTCTCTTTGGCTATGACATTGGATGAAGCTCCAGCCGTCGGTTGGTATTCATCTGCCGATGTCGTGAAGGCCTCGGCTTCTTTGATCAATAATGGCGGGTCAACCGCCATCGATACCGACCCCTCATGCGATCAATTTTTGCAAGTTCTCCGGGCAGGAATTGTGGTTTTTGATGGTAGTGTAGCTTGTAATGGTCAATCCCGTGGAATGGACATCGGTGCTGATTCTACAACTCAATTCCCTCAACTTACTTGGGATCTGGTCGATGATGATGGCAATATGGTCCTTCCCGGTAATTATGTAATCGAATATGTGATCGCTGGTGAGGAAATCTCAAACGCGATCGAGATTCATGTTCAAACCCCTTTGAGTACCCCTGAAGGATTTGTGTTGGAGACTTTCATCAATTCCCGCGGTCCAGGATCGCCGGCGATTTTAACCTTGAGAGCCCTGAACACCTTAGATGTCGAAATGAATTTCGACCTAGGTGATTGTTTAATCAATATCGATGGTATTCTCCATGGAGATTGCTTTGACGGCCTGGCCCTCGCTGCTCGAGAGGTCCGACTAATATCCCATATCCCGCTAGTCTTGGCGGCTGGCACTCATCAAATCGATGTATCTTTTGGCGATGGATTGCTTAGCAGAACCATCGACTACACGATGGATGTATCAACTCTTGGTGTTTCGAATGGCGACTTATCTCAAGCGGTTATCGAAATCGATATCGATGAGGCTGACCTCAGTTTTGGTGCTGATCAAGTTTTATCTTCAACGGTAAAGGTGTACAATTCTGGTGCATCGGATATTATTTTGGATTTCAGCGATACCTGTAGAGGTGAAATGTGGATTATCGATGAGGCTGGAAAAATAGTTATGGATTCTAGACTTATCAAAACTTGTGATGAAATGGATTTGCAATATTTGATTGCCCCAGAACAATCTCGAACCTTTTCTCAACCTGATTGGTCCTTTACAAATTTAGAAGGATGTTTGGCATCACCGGGGGTTTTGACCTTGATCGCTGAGATTCCAGAACATGGATTATTCGGAATGCAAGAGATTGAACTGGAGCGGGCTCAAGGAATTACTTGTGGCCAATCTAGTCTAAGTCTTTCACAAACTCATAGTTCGAATCAAGACCAACTTGAGGTTGGCTTAGAATTAACAAGCGTTGAAACTACCGATATATCGTGGATGAGTACTTGCGGAATAGAATATGTGTTCTCAGGGCCCCTTGGTGAAATCACCCGAAGTCTTAGCGAATGTGGAAAATCTTCCTCGCTAAATCAAAGGGTTGGGTCAAGCCTCCAATTGGACCTGCTTAACTTTGATATGACCGGCTTTGAGGATGGCGAGTATACTATTGATATCGGTTCAAATTCCGAACCCAGATTCGCTTCTTCTCAAACCTTTAATTGGCCAATCGAACAAACTCAAACTGAAGAGATCATCACAGAAGTTGATGAGGAAGAAATAGTTGAGTCGAGAGTGGTTGAAGGAACTTGGAGTTCTCTCGCTACCGATGATGGGACATGTTGGCTTTTGACCAGCCCGGATGAAGGGATAATTACCTTGGCCAATCCAATTCAATCTTGGAACCCTCAAGCTGGTATTCAGGGTAAATATCTGGTTAAGACCAGCGATAAGGCTGTAGAGTGTTCTGCTTTTGACGCTTCGGCTTTTGAAATTGAGCAAGTTATTTCTGAATTAGCACCTGCACCGATTGAAGAG
>CAUZVL010000113.1:0-4665 GCA_963583355.1 Candidatus Thalassarchaeaceae archaeon | reverse complement strand
TTCACAAAAATGGCGTACCCTCACCTTGAGAATTCAATCACAAACCTCATCACCCAATATGTTCATCATCGATCTAAGTGCTAATGGTGAAACCGCTCAATGGTTGATTCCAATAAACGGTGGTAATATCGTCAAACTTGGGATTCACGATGTATTGATATTTGATACAAATGGGGTTAGTGTAAACACCACAGGACTTATCGATGAATTATCGGTTACTTTCAGGACTTCTCAAGCATGGGATGACGTCGATGAACTCAGAATATCCGCTCGGGTTCAATTGACCAACGGGGTAATATCTCTACCAGCAAATTTATTTTGGTACAATCCTGCAATCGATAATGATTTGAGAATAAATAATGTAGATTGGTTCACCGATGGATTAGAGATTTTAGAAAATCGTAAATATCTAAAATCGAGTGCAAACCTCTCGATAGAAGTAGAGGTCGGATTCGAATATGGTGGCGTCGGTGAGTATCCGTATCGAGGCGAGTTTTTATTGGAATTACATCGTGATGGTATTTTGGTCGCAAATACAACAGAGATAAATTCTTCGATCTGGCGAGTCGATACTGCCACACCTTTTACTAGTGGTAATGTAACTTGGGAATTCAGAATAACGCCTCTCGCAGGCGGTGGTGTCGCAGACACATGGGTTGTGAATCGAACTTTCTTAATCGATCCCTTAGCACCGGTTGTTATCGGTTCAAACATCAGACATTATGACCATAAAAACGCTTCAGCATATCAACAAATCATCATCAATATAACCGATCAACCAGTATTGCCCACAGATGTTAATCTGATGCTTTGGACCGAGTGGTCAAACGACCTAAATGGTGATGGATGGCCAAATGAGGGTGAATATGTTCAAACTATACTTTCGGCACCAACCGTTCTGAACAACACATATGGCTCATATGTAGCATATGTCGATGACACCTCTGGTTTACAAGGGCAAAAAGTTGCTGGTTACGTCATCGGGACTGACCTAGGTGGGCACCAATTATTAGAAGGCGGTTCTCAATTGGAAGATGACCACCTCTTCATGTATCAATTGTCGGCCGACGGCTTACCAGTGGTTGACTCGGATGGATTTGAGTGGGCAGATAACAAGAAAGCCTGGCTCCATCCCGGGCAAGATTACCAATTAAATATCAGTTTTACTGAGCCGAATGGAATCTCTGACGTTCAAACCATTGAAGTCGCTCTAGCAGACAATATCGCAAGCGATAGAATGGCAATAACTTGGAACCAATTAAGTCGTCGATGTGAAAGTTCCTCTGATCATTTAAGCGTTAAATCTTGTCAAATCCGAACCGATGAAGGTTTGGTCCCCAAGGCATATGATCGAGATTTGGTTATGGAAATAGAGTTGAATCTCAAATGGTCAACACCAGATTTAGGAGATACACGGCGCGAGCCAAGCATCAAAGTAATCGACCTAGCCAACCAACAAGGCGTGGTTAATTATCCACAAAACCGATGGCGATTTTCAGCCGAGATGATGATTACAGACAATGTATCTCTTTGGGTTGAAAAAGGCACACTTACAGATGATGGTGCAAGGGTAGCCCCCGGTAGTACAATTGAATTAGGCGGCATAGTAGTCTTTGAGAAAAGCGGAGAGTTACCGGATTTTAATTGTGATGTCGAAGTACGTTTAAACGGAATTAAAGCTACCGCAACCGCGGTCGATGGATTGTTTACTGCAGCAACTATAGCACCGATTGAAAGTGGGCGTTATCCCTTGACCTGGAGTACAGATTGTCTACCGATCCAAGGCATCGATGTGACTGATGAATTAAAAGCTGTAGCATGGATTATCGTCGATGATGATGGACCCGTAGTAATCGAATTTTTATCACCTCGCCAATACTCGATTTTAGAGCCCGGAGTTCATGATATTAGAGTGGTGGTCTCCGAACCATTTGGTATCGATGTAAACTCGGTCGAATTGATTTGGTGGATAACTACATTGAGTGAAAACGAGGCGGTTTCAAGTGGTTCTACCGATTTAATTCTTGAAGGAGATATTATTTCTGGATTAAGATTGGTCTTTGAAGGTCAAATTAATTTCTCAAGTTTGAATACAGAATTACTTCAAGAGCAATTGGTCATTAAAATGCGATTAGAAGGAAGGGATCTTGCTGGAAACTCATTTGAAACGGCCGGAAATTCCGAAAGCCACCCGGTTGTAATTTGGGATTTAATTCACTATGTGCCAATATTTTCAATCGATTCGGATGGCGTCGAATTATCAAAAATTAATCTTGAGGTTGATAAGGCGACAGCAGTCCATGTCTATGTGCGAAATAGTGGATTGCTCGCGGGTGAAACAAGTTTGCTAATCGAAGTGGTAAAACTCGATGGTAGCAGAGAAATATTAGCCCGTCCGGATGTTGAACTCGATGCGGATTCGGTTGCAACAGTCGTAATCGATTGGAAACCCGAAACTCCTGGGATTCAATGGATTGAGGTTAGCTTGAATGAGCAATCTGAACCGAGTCAGATGATCGATGTCAAACCTCCAAGCGATGACGGGTTTATACCTGGGATTTTTGGAAAAGCCAATCCTTGGTTGGTCGGAACAGCATTGGCAATGCTTGGATTCGCCTCATTATTATTGTTAACATGGTTGAGGATGGCAACTGTTCGGGCGGGTTCATCGAATGAGGAACTCCTTTACGAAGATATGTACCAAGAAGAGGACGACGATTATTAATCGGTGATTTTACGCCCACAAAGCATAGAGTCTATCTCCCCCTCAGCCGACTGAGGGGGAGGCCATGGCATCTAAAATCGCTTTATTGCAAGCCAACCCCACGGTTGGCGATATCGCTGGTAATGCTGAGCTAATTCGTTCGATGGCTCAATCAGCAGCTAATAATGGCGCAAGTTGTGCGGTTAGCACAGAATTAGCAATTAGTGGATACCCACCTAGGGATCTATTATTACAACAAGATTTCATCATAAAATGCCAAAACGAAGTGTTCTCAATCAAAGCACCAATACCAATTTTGGTCGGTACCCCTGTCGTGGCAAAAGATAGTCGAACCAGACCGGGAAATGGTGCTATTGCCTGTGGGAAAGTCAGCCGAGAGGTTGTACGAAAGCAGCTATTACCGACCTATGATGTATTTGATGAAGCGAGATATTTTGATCCAGACGAGCGACCAGGACTTGCTCGAACATTTGGAAATATCGATATCGCAGTTACGATTTGTGAAGATGCTTGGCAACATTCTGGAAACACTCCGGTAGATTACGATAGAGACCCGATTTCTCAAATCATCGAGTGGTCGCGTCAAGGAGTCAATCTAGACGCTACGGTAAACCTCTCGGCCTCACCTTATCATGCCCATAAAGCAGGGGTTCGAATCGAGGTCGCAAGAACAGCAGCAAAATCACTTGGTCATCCGTTCTTATTAGCAAACCAAGTAGGCGGGAATGACGATTTATTATTCGATGGAAGAAGCTTAATCGCTTGGCCAGATGGCCAAGTGTTAGTATCTCCCGCATGGCAAGAAGGTATTCTAATCGCAGATTTAGCGGGTCCAGAATACTGCGAATGGATAGGACAAGGGGTTACAACTTTACTCAAAGCAGATGAAAAACTCACCTTTCCTAAAGATGATTTACTCGATGCAGTAGTAATGGGTCTTTCCGATTATTGCGCCAAGAGCGGAATAAGGAAAGTCGTCCTCGGTTTATCCGGAGGCATAGATTCAGCAGTAGCAGCCTGTATTGCTTCAGCAGCGGTTGGACCAAGCAATGTAACCGGAATATCGATGCCAAGCCGCCATTCTTCTGACCATAGCATAGAAGACGCAAAATGGACAGCCAAAGCATTAGGTATTAATTTCGAAATTACAAGTATAGAACATATGCATCAAAGTACTGAATTAACCCTTGAAGAACTTTTGAAAAATGGTAATTCGGTTGCGGCTGAAAACCTTCAAGCACGATTGCGTGGCCTAATTATTATGGCCCACGCAAATGCAAACGATGCGATGGGCATTGCTACCGGTAATAAATCGGAACTCGGCCAAGGATATTGCACTCTTTATGGCGACATGGCCGGGGGATATGCTCCGCTTGGCGATCTTTACAAAATGGAAGTTTACGAGTTGGCAGAATCTTTCAATCAACGGCTTGGCATAGAAGCGATCAATAATTCAACGATGACAAAACCGCCGAGTGCGGAACTCGCACCAGACCAAAAGGACGAAGATAGCCTCCCTCCATATCCGGTTCTCGATCAAATTCTTCGCCTTCATATTGAACAAGGAATGGACGCGACCAGAATTATTGAAAAAGGCCACGATACAAAAACCGTCAATGAGGTCCTCAAGAGATTATCGGCTAACGAACATAAGCGCTGGCAAATGGCGCCAGCGCCACGGGTTTCGGGACGTGCATTCGGCCAAGGCTGGAGGCAACCACTAGCTGCTCGTCATGATTGGCGCGGTTGAACTGCAATCCAATCTCCGATGAAAGCCCCGGTTGGATACAAATACATCTCTTGGCCAAAAGAAGATGAATTAGCCATAAAATACAATGCATCATCTGCAACCCATATTTTTCCGACCAATCCTGCGCCTTGTTGACCCGGTTCGGGATCCCAAAGCAAAGATATCCCCACATCTACTTTGACGAGGACTC
>CAUZVL010000112.1:0-4694 GCA_963583355.1 Candidatus Thalassarchaeaceae archaeon | reverse complement strand
CTGGCCTGGAACCGGTAATTTGGTTGATGATTTCTATGAGGTATGGTCTGAGCAAATCCGCTATGTAGGGGTTGGTGCAATGGTTGTTGGCGGGGTTTACACACTTTGGTCAATGCGAAAAACAATCACTGAAGGACTCATTAAGTCTTTTAAATCTAGTCAGAGTGGAAATGATGATGTTCTCAGGACTGAGAAAGATTTACCGCTTGATAAAGTGATGATGTTTTGTGGAGTGTTAATAGTTTTGACTTTCTTATTTTATTGGTATGCAACCGGTAATATGGTGATGGCTTTGGCTGGGGCATTATTCTTAGCGGTTGTATCTTTCTTCTTTGCGGCGGTCGCAGGTTATATCGCCGGTGTTGTTGGATCATCCAATTCTCCAGTTTCTGGCATGACGATTGCAACTTTATTATTCACCATTGGATTGGTATGGGTCGTCGGTGGATTGATCATGAAGATGAGTCAAACCGATATGATGATTGCAACCATGTTTATCGCCGCTATCGTAGCAACAAGTGCAGCGATAGCTGGTGATGTGATGCAGGATCTCAAAACCGGCCATATGGTTGGGGCTACACCTTGGCGCCAACAAACCGCTGAAATTATCGGTGTTGTGGTCGGTGCATTGGTTATCGGACCTGTTTTATCGATTTTGCACAAAGCTTTCCAAATATCAAAGACTGCATGTGAGAGGACAAATCTAGGTCTTGCTGAGATTGACCAATATAATTGTAAAGATGCATTATTCGCACCACAGGCTGAATTGATTGGCGCAATAGTCGAAGGGGCATTCGGTGGTAGTCTCAATCTCCAGATGGTCTTGTTAGGTGCTATTATCGCATGGATTCTAATCAGGCTTAAGATGCCCGTAATGAGCGTCGCAATTGGTATTTACCTCCCTCTGGTATTATCGGTCCCGATTATGGCCGGTGGAATTATCTCTCATGTATTATTGAGTGGAGCAAGAATCAGAATCGATGGAACCCTTGCTGGTGAACCGAGTAAAGCTGCAAAAGCAGCGGTTCAAGAGGTCCAGGATAGAGGGGTCTTAATCGGTGCTGGATTCATTGCAGGAGAATCATTGATGGGGGTTCTATTGGCGATTTTTATCGTAGCAGAAGTCAATCCGTCCGATTGGATCGGTGGCACCTTGGGTAGCATGCTATCCTTGGTATTCTTCGGTTGGTTCGTAGCGGTCTTCATCAGTCTTTCAGCACGTTCTTTACCAGCTAAAGGTAATCTATTGAATGACTTAATGGAAGTAATGTCAGATGCTGCAGCAAGGCTCAAGTCTGTACTTACACCACCCAAGAGGTGAACGCAACGATGATTAGCCATAGTCTAGGGCCAATGGTCTGCGAGGGCATTTAGATGGCTGGTATGAGCATCGAAGAACTTGAGAACATGGCAAGAGATTGTCGTGCAGAAATTTGCAAAATCACTCATCGGGCCCAAGCTGGCCACCCGGGTGGGTCTTTATCGGAAATCGACATTTTATGCGGTTTATACGGTACCAGGCTTCGAGTAAGACCGGATGAACCAAAATGGCCGGATAGGGATCGATTCATCTTATCTAAAGGACACGCATCTCCAGGAATGTACGCACTGCTTGCAAAGATGGGATTCATTTCTCACCAAGATCTTGAATCCTACCGCGTACTAGGTGGAATATGCCAGGGTCACGTCGATATGAAATGGTGCCCAGGCGTAGATTTCTCAGCTGGTTCTCTCGGCATGGGCTTATCTTATGGTTTGGGTTGTGCATTCGCAGCAAAATTGGATGGAAGTCAACGTACTGCATATGTTATGTTAGGGGATGGCGAATTACAAGAAGGTAGCATCTGGGAGGCGGCAATGGCGGCAGCACATCACGAAGTAGGCAATCTCAAGGTTTTCGTTGACCGCAATAGAATTCAGAACGATGATTTTTGTGAAGTCCAGATGAGGATGTTTGACATCCCGGCAAAATGGGCTGCTTTCGGTTGGGCTGTCAAGGTTATCGACGGCCACAATATGACTGAAATTGTCGATGCGATCCAATGGTTGGACAGCATTACAGACAGACCGGCAGTCGTGGTCGCAAATACAATCAAAGGAAAAGGAGTGTCGTTTATGGAGAATAATCCAGCCTTCCACGGTGCGGCACCAAACGATATGCAATTGGCTCAAGCGCTTAGCGAGTTGGGGGTGAGCCAATGACCAGAATGGCTGCAACCCGGGATGGATATGGCGAAGGCCTGATGGCATTAGCAGATAATGCAAAAGTGGTTGTTCTTGAAGCAGATTTAGGTAAATCAACCAAATCTCTCCACTTTAGAAAAGCCTATCCAAATCGAACTATATCTTGCGGTATCGGCGAGCAAAACATGTTAATGATTGGTGCAGGTTTAGCATCGAATGGATATATACCATTTGCTTCAACCTTTGCAATATTTGCCGAGCGCGCATTCGAGCAGATGAGAAATGGTATTGCTCGGCCTAATTTGGCGGTTCACCTTTGCGGTTCTCACGGTGGGACCCACACCGGCACCGATGGCTCTAGTGCTCAATCTATCGAGGATTTAGCGATTTATCGGACCTTACCAAATGTTGTAGTGATTCATCCTTGTGATGATGTATCAACCAAGTTGTTAACATGCCAATTACCTGAACTGGGTAGTCCATCATATATGCGAACCGCCCGAAATAAAACACCGGTTTTATACGATGGGCGCGAGGCTGAGATCCAGATTGGTAAAGGCATACAATTGACCGAAGGAAACGATGTTGCGATCATCGCTTGTGGGGTTTTGGTTCACGAAGCTCTTGAAGCTGCAAAAATCCTATCGGCTGAGGGAATAAATGCTTCAGTTGTCGATATGCACACCATCAAACCATTAGATACTGAATTGATCGACCGATTAGCAGATTCTTGTGGCGCTATGGTAAGTGCAGAGGACCACTCGATAATCGGTGGTCTTGGCGGAGCGGTCGCTGAACACTTAATCTCTTCAAAATTAATTCCTTTAGAACGAATTGGAGTTCCAGATAGATTCGGTGAATCGGGTGAGGCAGACCAAATGTTAGAAATGATGGGCCTGAAATCCCACCATATCGCGGCAGCAGCAAAAGCTGCAATCGCGAGGAAGGCTTGAAACACCCCCTACACCGGCAGGTCAAACATGGAGTTCTTCCTTGACACAGCCGACGTTGATGAAATTAGAGAAATAGCGTCTTGGGGAATCCTCGATGGCGTTACTACAAATCCGTCGTTGATTAAAAAAAGCGGACGGGATTTCAAGACAGTAGTTGCCGAGATCGCATCGATATGTGATGGCCCAATCTCTGCCGAAGTCACGGCCATGGACACCGCTGGCATGGTTGAACAAGGTTTGGCATTGAAGGAAGAATTACCTCCAAATGTCATCATCAAAGTTCCATGTACTCCAGAAGGATTAGCGGCAACAAAGATTCTAAGCGCTAATAACATCGATACCAATGTGACTTTGGTTTTCTCGGCGAGTCAGGCTTTGATGGCTGCTAAAGCAGGTGCGACTTATGTTTCGCCATTTATCGGGCGTATCGATGATACCGGTGCTGACGGTTTGACTTTGATTGCTGATATTATGACCACTTGGGATAATTACGGCATAACTACCAAAGTATTGGGAGCTTCTATTCGCCATCCGACCCATGTACTCGCTTGTATGCAAATGGGTGTTCATACGGTAACAATGCCGGCAAAAATATTTCACCAACTGATGAGCCATCCTCTGACCGATAAGGGCATTGATGGTTTCATGAAGGATTGGGCTGAAGTCGAAGCAGCTGGCAATGCCTGATACAGAACTTTTGATAGGGGGTCGCCCTACCGAATACACATTGGAGGTCTAGGATTTGTCGGAAAAAAGCGAGATGATTAAAAGACTTCTTGATGGTGACATCGACGAAGCAGAAATTGCTGCAAGCCCGGTTCTATCAAGTTTAGCTGAGCGAATTTTCGGTTTGACCATAGAACCGATTACGCCTTCAAAACCAAGTCACGATACTTCTTTGCCCGCTTTGAATACTTCATCACCAGATGGTGTTATGCCGATGATTGAGGTTGTCCCTGGTGCACAACCAATTGTAATGCAATTACCTGATCTGCCGGCAATTCCCGAGTTAAATAAACATTCTGAAGGCGGAAAAGGTTTGAAAATTTTCGCAATGATCTCTTTTGTTGTGAGTTTTTTGAATATTTTCGGATTACTCGGATTTCTCACCAGCCTTTGTACTGCTGATGCTTGTAATGGTGAGGCGACTCGAATCAATTGGCTGTCTTTTTACAATATTACCAATGAACAAGGTTGGTCTTTCCCCTTCCCCGAATATGGATTACCTGACATAGGTGCCGTCGTGGCAAGTTGTGTCTTATTCTTTATTGCGATGCGCAAGTGATGCGGCATCTTGATGAGGCGGACTGTGCCGAGTATTATTCATGGGCAAGGGTAAGGCTAAGCGCGGCATTCCATCGAAATCCGAAGATTTCAATGCTTGGTATCCATTCATGGTTGAAGCGGCTGAGCTGGTCGACAAGAGATATCCTATCAAAGGAATGGATGTTTGGCGACCATATGGTTGGAAAACCATGCGTTTAATCGATGCGATTACCCATCGCGAAATGGAGGCTACCGATCACGAAGAGGTTCATTTCCCATTACTTATTCCTG
>CAUZVL010000111.1:0-4710 GCA_963583355.1 Candidatus Thalassarchaeaceae archaeon | reverse complement strand
CGCCGAGGAAATAAAAGTCGAAAGCGAAGTCATTGTCGAGGAGAAAAAAATCGAAAACGAAGTCATCGTCGAGGATAAAAAAGTCGAAAGGGAAGCCATCGTCGAACCGATAGATCTACCAACTTCACATTCTTTACATGATTTACTTGAAATATTAGGAATTAAAGATAGGGAAAATATCCGCCGAAGCCTAGCTTCTAATGTTGGATTAACACCGAGAGATATGCGAGTAGACCGCCTGCTTAGGTTAGCGCTTAGGCTGATGCCAAAGGGGGATGATGATGATGAGATGAGAGCCGCACTAATCTCGGATTTGGCCACTATGGCTGAGGTGCTTACGACCTGGACTCGTATTAGATTGGAGGCGCGCCACAATTCCGGTTCTGGAAACCTACTCGAAGACTCAATGAAATTAGGTTTAGCCCTAGAAAGAATCCCCGGCCCGGGAACCACAATTCCTCTCGAGGCTGATGAGTTAGTTCTATCTGGATTCGATGATTTAAATGGATTAAAAGTCGCGGTTAAAAACCTTGGAAACCGTATTTCACTTAGCCGGGCTGGCGGAGTGAATTAATCTATTAAATCGCCTAGTAATCCGTCCTTTTCGTCGGTTGAGAGGTTCTCCTCTCTCGGACTTGCTTGAACCACCATTGGCGGAGGCGGTGGTAAAACCGCCGGAGTTGGAGTCATCATTGGGTGAGCCATAGTTGGCGGCGGTGGTGGTAAAGCTGCAGGAGGCGGTGTTATCATTGGCGGAGCCGTGGTTGGCGGCGGTGGTGGTAAAGCCGCAGGAGGCGGTGTTATCATTGGCGGAGCCGTGGTTGGCGGAGCCGTGGTTGGCGGAGCCATAGTTGGCGGCGGTGGTGGTAAAGCCGCAGGAGGCGGTGTTATCATTGGCGGAGCCATGGTTGGCGGGGCAGGTATAGTTGCCACCTTAGGGGGTGAACTGGCCGGTAAAGGTGGGGGAGGCGGTAACACAACTGGCGTAGATGGTGGTTGTTCCGGTGCTTGGGAACTTGGCGCTTGAACTGGTGCGCTTGGTTGTTGGTTAGGAGACTCTGGCACCGGCACGGGAACAGATATTGGTACTGGCGCTGGAACTGGTTCTACAACCGGCTTTGGTTTGGATTCTTGGGTTAATTCCTTTTGTTTTTGTTCGGTTTCAAAGCGGAATCTTTCGGCGATTAATTGGGCACGGTTATCGATTTTATCCGTATCCAAATCCCCGCCACGCAAGACCGCTATCATCGCTTCATCGACTAAATCCATCGAAAGGTTGGTCAATTCTCGATTCGAGCGCCATCGGTTGATCATGAACGAATGATTACCTGAATTTGTGGAGATTACGAATCGCTCTGGGTCCATGAGTTGTGCTAGTGCTAGTGAAAACCCAATTATGAAAAGAATGCTAAATAACGGATTGATGGCAAATGTTGACATCAGCCCTACACCGGCTAATACCCACCAGATTCCCCGCATTTCATCGAGCCAATCTATTCTCTGATGGCTGAATCCAGTATATGCATCTCTCCTGGTTGCCAATAGGTCGCTAACTTCTGGAAGTGCCCCCTTTCTCTCAATTCTTACCACTCTAATCAATTGGTCATCGCAAAGAATCGATAAGGTCTTATCGCCACAAGATGATTCCTTGAGAACAAATTCTGCCATCTCTTCGTCATAACGAACCCCGTTTGCCCGCATCCTTGGCGGGCCATCCAATAATGATTGTATAGTATTTGTAAATCCGGCGATAACCGCAAATGAAGCCGATATTATACAGAACCACAGAGCATAACCAAGGTCGGGGTTATCGGTAGATTCTGGTAGCATCAAATACCACGTAATAACTCCAATTCCAACCAAGCCTCCACCTAAAAGGGAGGTGATCGAAGTGAGTTTATTCCGATATCCAGTAAATGATTTTATTTGGAAAACCATCGCTACCAATAAGGTTGCAACCCCGGACCAAATCAAAATACTGCCTACAAAACCAGCATCATGGAGTGATTTGAGGGGGCCGCAGGTCTCTTCGATTACAGATTTGTTAAAATCGAGTTCTTTAAAATTGGTTGAACATTCGATATAGGTTTCGCCATGATTAATGGTTTCATCACCAACACTAGTATCGAATAGGCCAACCTCAATATCAGAAGAGGGTTGTACTAACCATGCATCGCTTAGTATCCCTATAGTAGCCAGAATCAATCCCGTCACTACAAGAGCAAGTCCTATTTGCGCTCCAGTATTTCTAGCCAATATTACCGCCGGCGCAGGGGTGTTCTGGCCTGGTTGGTTTTCCTCGCCCATATTTGGCTCAGAGGTTTCTTTACTGATGAACGTTGACATTGATTAACAATATCAAGCGTGCTTTTCGGTCAACCAAGCAGTTACGCCATCTACCTTGGCAAATCCTTTGCCTTCCTTAGTACCAATGACGGTTTCTATTGCTGCTTCAGAAGCAATCTCAAGAATTCTGTCGCTTACTGCGCCGTTGTAAACCATCGCAACTACGCCATCTGCCTCTTCGGCTGCGCTTGCAATCTTTGAAGCACCAACTGGATCTGAAAGGGACCCATCAGCCATCACAAAGATCGCGTTGTTTGTCTTCAGCGCTTCGATATGGTCAAAGTATTCGTGAATCTCTGCCGGTGCTTCAACGGGCTCAAAGTTCTCCACGTCATCTAACCAAGCATCCTTGTCGGTCTTTTCAGCATCTGCTGGTAAATTGGCTGCAAATTTCGAAGCTTCGATTTTTTGTGATAGGCATTTGGTTGCAGTCTTTTGTGCTAATAGCTCCCATTCTTGGCCAACCGGTGCTTGGGCGACATAGTCGATATCCATCATCTCGTTGAGTTGGCGGAATAACATCTCGCCGCCTCGATCGCCATCGATGGCAAGGATAACCGTTCCCTTGGTTTTTACCAAATCGATTAATTCCTGTTTGATATTTCCTGCACCATCACAACTGATGGCGTTCTTGACCCCAAAGTTGAGTAGGTTTCGAACATCGTTTCGACCTTCTACAAGAATCAATGAATCGCTGCTTTCGACATTTGGTCCACAGGTCAACCCGTGGAAATTCTTGGCGGTGCCAACAGTCAGTACGCTACGAACTTCTTCGATCACGGTCTTGGTAGCTGCATCGCCGCTATTGACCATAGTCAAAAGCAAATCCTTTGCTCTATCGATGACCGCATTGACCTTGGTCGAGCGGACATCTTGAATTTCTACTACTGTGATTTTTGCCGCACATGGTCCGACACGGTCGATGGTTTCGAGACTTGATGCTATGATTGCGGTCTCTACATTATCCATTGAACTTGGAATGAGAATCATTCCTGTAATCTTTCCACCCTTGCTTTCCATCTCCACATCGACGTGGCCGATGCGTGCGGTACGCTGAAGTTTTCTTAACTCCAAATCATCACCAAGCAGACCCTCGGTCTGCCCCATAATCGCACCTATGATGTCCTTGCGCTGGACGTTTCCGTTGACCTTTAGGTCTGCTCTAATCATGTACTTCATTGCCTTATGCGGTTTTGAATTACCTTTATGGGAGTTGCCTCCGCTGCTATTTTTTGCCATTTTAATCTCTTCTATCCTTGGCCTTACCACTCCTTTAAGATGGCCTTTCGGCCTTCTTCCAGGGTGACTATCAGCGCCCAAATTTGGACGGCTGGGATAGTCGTGAATTGGATTTGGACAACTAAAGCCAAAAACTCATCCTTCTTGAACCCAACCCCTTGTTTGAATCTATTAAGGCTATTTTTCAATATTCGCAAAGAGGTTCAAGTGTGATATCATTCTGGTCTGGGTGTGAGCGGAGATTCTGTGGGGGGCTTGGCCGTATTCAGGTCAACGGTTGAAGTGATGCTAGAAGACGGGGTTTTAACCCGTGAAGAGAAGCGATTAATCATCAAATTAGCAAATGCTCTTGGATTGAGCGCTGAAGAGCCCGGTGCGGTTTACGCGGCTATTCGCGAGGGGGGTGTAACCGAAGACGGCGCATTGGTCTCCCCTAATGAACAACGGTTGGTTTACACCCGTGTTTTCGAAATTGCAATAGTCAATGCATCTTTATCTAGAGACGAATTTAGGGTTCTCGCCCATCTACGGGATATTTTCAGTATCGATGATGATGACCACGCGAAAATAGAAGCCGATCTGAGAGACCTTATTCGCCAAAAGGGCGATGATGATAATGTGGTCGATAAATTACTCAATACTTTGAGAGATTCGGTTTCGCTGGTCGGTAGCCTATTCGATAGCGTTCGCACCAAATCCGCTTGAGGGGGGAATAGATGGCTGATAGCCTTGATTCTCTTTTCGGTTTAGGTTTACCAAAAGGTCGGAAGGCTTTGCCTTTTTTGAAAAAGGCATATTCGATCGGGTTTGAAAATATGGTCAACCACTATATTACCGACAAAATATTAGTTGAGAGTGGCCATTCATTCCAAATTGGTAGCGATGATCCCCATATGCGAAAAATTGCCTCTTGGCTCTTGAGTGAAAATTTGAGCCGGATTGAGGGATTGATTCCAAAACTGTGGAAAAGAAGCGGCCGGGAAGATAAAAAATTGGTTGGCCTGTTAATTGCAAATCTCGAAGGGGACCCTTGGGGTCGGCTATTGAATCTATTACACAACTCCGAAACTGTGGAAGTTATTTTGGAAATCGCTGAAGAAATTCAACGCGGTGGTCGGAATATCC
>CAUZVL010000110.1:0-4741 GCA_963583355.1 Candidatus Thalassarchaeaceae archaeon | reverse complement strand
TCTCGGCGGTGAGGAAGGCTTGCAAAGAAGATTACGAGTATTGAAAACATCGATGCGCGATGTTGAATCAAACGAGATTGCTAGCAAACAAATTAAATTGCTTGATTCGAATGAAATCATTGATACAGAACAAGAGTAGTGCTTGCTAACATGGACCACCCACCAAGCGTGCTTTACCTTGAGCACGACGGCAAAGTTTTGCTTGTTGATGAAGAGGGAAACGGTCCATATCTTCCTGAGACAAACCGCATTGGGCCAACAAAATATCGCTTACCCACAACTGAGGAAGCCACCGCATTAGGCCTATCTTGGGCGGTAAAAAATCGATTCCAAATACTGGGGTTTGAGGTGATCAAAGCCCACCCTGAAATCGAATGGCCTGCTGATTGGGCTTGGAAGGACGATTGTATTAGCGATGATTGGGTTCATCCTATCGCACGAGAGGCAATATACCGCTCAATACACCGAGTTGTATCCAAAGTAATAATTCAAAACCCGAAAGGGGAGGTCTTGATGGGTAAGGTTGAACGTGGTCATTTTGTAGGCCATTGGACTTTACCTGGAGGCTATATGGACCATGATGAGCATCCTGAAATTGCATGTGTGCGTGAGACTTTTGAGGAGATGGGAATCAAGATCTCGCTATTGGAGGAAAAACCGATTATCACTCAAAAGATTTTTACTTCAGAGGGAATTTCATTTGTTTCCTTTACCTATCGTGCAAATTGGAGTGGTGATGATAAATTGATTAAACCTAAGAAAAACGAAATCGCTGATTTCGGGTGGTTTTCACCACAGGATGCCCTTGATAATGCGATTTCTGGTTTCGATATCGCTGCTCTCAAACACCTATGAGATCACGGGCTGCTTGGAGAGAATCTTCTAATCCGTCAGGGTGAGAACCGCCGCCTTGAGCAAATGTTGGTCTGCCGCCGCCGCCACCTCGAATATGGCTTGAAATAGAACGAAGAATATCGACCGCATTATAGCGCTCTGCAGCTGGAGAGTTTTCTGTGGTTGCGATCATTAGTTTGCCTCCACCTTCGATACTGCCAAGGATTGCCAAGGTTGGTTTTTCTGGGTCGAGGGTTAATTCCTTGAGCATTTTCGTCATCTTTTTGAGGTCGCCAACGACCTCCATGATCACCACTCTTACCCCATCAGATTCTGTGGTATCGCCGCCGCCGCCACTAGTTCTCAATCGGACTATTTCGGCCTCCAACGCGGTAATTTGTTTGCGTTGATCCTTCCATTCCCCAAGGTATCGGGCCGCTGTTGCCGGCAACTCTTCGATTGGAACATTGAAGGTTCCGGCACTAGTTAGCAGTAAATGTTCTTGGTTTCGAGCGTGGTTAATCGCGGCTTGACCTGCGACGATGTGGAGCCGTTCAACCCCATCTTGAACCGCGTTTGAACGGATGATTCTGATTTGGCCGATTCGGCCCGGCTCGTCATGATGAGTGCCACCACAAGCCTGAATATCGTGGTCTGCAATACGTAGAATTCTGATGTCATTGCCTTTTGGTGCGCCGCCTTGGTAGAGGTCAAAGCCGTATTTACGGTCTGCATCTTTGCGGTTTAGTGAAATTTTTTCGGTTCGTTGAACATTCTGAACGATTTCGTTTGCGACCGATTCGATCTCATCTAGTTCGATTCGACTCAATCGCTTATGATGAGTAATATCAAGCCGGGCGCTTTGCTCGGTTTTATTTGCACCGGCTTGGTAAATATGAGGTCCGAGCAATTTACGAGCCGCACCACCGACAATGTGAACCGCAGTATGATGGTCCATCATTTGGCGGCGTCGGGCCCAATCCAATTCACCATGGACCATATCGCCAACCTCGAACTGACCTTGCGAAAGGTGGACAATATACGAGCCAACCTTACGAGTATCCAAAATCGCATGGGCTGCAGATTGGCAACTCAGAGACCCATAATCTCCTTCTTGGCCACCGCCTTCAGGATAAAAACAGGTTCGATCGAGAATTATTCCATGGCTTGCACCTTCAGGAATATCATCTCCAATCAATGGTAAGCAAGCTAAAACACATCCTTCAAACTCCCTCTGGTTAACGTCCTCATAGTAAAGAGGAATGGTTGCCGGAAGTTTCACAATAGAATCGACCAATGCCTTTGGCCCGACCGCTTTAGCGGCATCCTTAGCCTGAGCGGAATGGCGCTGTGCCATCTCAGCATTGAATCCGGTGCGCAAAGTCAGGTTTGACCAACCTAGGTCATTGCCGATTTTTATAACCAGGTCTGGGGAGATACCGTGACTATCGTTAATTGTGAATAGGATTGAATCTGGTAAGGAATCTGCATCTCTTGCAACATCTTTGATTGCGGTTTTCACCACTTGATTACCCTTGCGTAACATCTCGTTATACCGGGCTTCTTCTCCTCTGAGAATCGTAAGCAAACCATCTTTGGTTTGCTTCATCTTTTCAACTGAATAATTGACCTCCAAATGATGGATTGCAAGGTCGGCCAAATCAATTTCCAGGCCTAATTCATCTCGCATTCGCAAGACTCGACGTGCGATCATTCTAGCCAAATAACCGGCTTTTGCATTCGATGGAACCAAACCGTCACCGAGCATATTTACCAATGCGTGCATATGATCTGGAATCGCGTAAATCTTCGAAAGGGGTTCGGTTAATGATGCGAATAATTCGGGAGAAATGTCGTGGCCACGGGATGATAATCGTTGTAAAAATAACTCCTCCATCCTCGCCCCATCACTACCCGCTTCAATATTCATTATGCCAAAAAGACGACTCATCTCGCCGAGTAAAGAATCCAATTGAGCCTGACTCATATCGAATGATTCAGCGCTAAACCCGGTTTGTTGTTTTAACCACTCAACCGATTCCGGATAAATTGCCTCATAGATGGTAGGGGTGCCTGCAGCAGCCCAACAAAACCGCTCTAATCCATATCCGGTATCGATGATTTGAAGTGGCATCTTTGAATATTTGATGCCCTTTATTTCGACATCACCGTCATCATCTTCTTCCATATCCATGAAAACCAATGTGGCTAATTCAAGCCCACCGACGATGACCTCAAGAGCAGCCCCCGCATTGCCGCCACCAGACCATGGATTCTCCACATAGGTAATCTCGCTTGAGTGAATGCCAAATGTATTACAAAGCAAGTCATGACAATGCTGAACACATTCTTCAATCCAATAGAAAAATTGGCCATCTTTGGGTCGATTGAATACGTGATGAGCCATCATTTCAAATGTGGTTAAATGTCGACCTGAGCGCCCAACCGCATCAACATCGTTGAGCCGAATACAAGGTTGGCTTATCGCTAATGGGTTAGCTGGAGGCTCAACCTCTCCCGAGGTGACATGGGGTTGGAAATCAGCGATGCTCGCAATCGTGAGGTGAATGTCATCTCGCCATCGAGCTAATACTGGGTAAGGAGCAATTCTTGTGTGGCCCCTTTGTTCTAAGAATCCGAGAAAAACCTCACGCATGCGGTCTTTTAATTTTCGACCTCGTTGTTCAAAGCCAGCAATTACCGGTGCTCCAATGAACGTATACTCGTCTTCTTCACTATCACCACAAGTCTTTCTCTCAGGGTCTGTAGCCCAAAACCACAGGTCAGTAACCCGACATTGACGACGGGTGAATCCATTCTCATGGAAGACTTTGAGATCGATGGCACCAAAGCTCAATCAAAACACCTGCCCTTTGGGCAAACCATGGCACCAGCCGATTAGACTTCAATCCATCCCTCGGTTTAGCCCAAGAAGTGAAGAGATGCATGCCTTAGGCTCATTATGGCCGACGAATCTTGGCAGGACCATCTGGTTGCTGAATCAGAGGGTTTAATGCGGATTAAACGTCATGGTAAAATGGCTGTAGACGCCATGCTGGTCGCTGATGAGCACCATCTCTCACAATCCAGTGACGATAGGAGTCTCAACCAATTAGTCAATATCGCCAGCATGCCCGGAGTGGTAGGCGAAGCCTGGGCGATGGCCGATTGGCATTTTGGCTATGGTTTTCCCATCGGAGGAGTCCTCGCAACCGATGTCGATTGGGGAGAACAAGGTGGGGCTATTTCTCCAGGTGGAGTCGGATTCGACATAAATTGTGGAGTTAGATCTCTAGCGCTCGACATTGGTATTGATGATATTCCGTCTCTCAAAAAATTAGGCAGCAGACTCAATGGAAGGATTCCTTCGGGAGGTTCTGGAAAAGGGGGAGTTGAACTCGACCAATCGATGCTAGATGATATAATCTTGAGAGGTGCAGGAGCAGCGGTTGATTTTGGCTTTGCACATGCGGATGATTTAGAAAATATCGAATCGAACGGTTGTTTAGAAACCGAGGGTTCGGTCTCACAAAGAGCGAAAAACCGTGGTATGAAAGCACTTGGAACCCTTGGATCGGGTAACCATTTTTTGGAACTTCAAGTTGTCGAAAGAATTGTCGACGATAATGCCCACAATCTGTTCGAAGGCCAAGTTATGGTGATGATACACTCAGGCAGCCGTGGTTTCGGCCACCAGGTTTGCACCGATCATGTACGTTCTCTGGAGAGCAAGTACCACGCTAGAGATGGAGCATGGTATAACGAGGAGTGGGACTTTGAAATATCCGACCGACAATTGGCTGCTGCTCCAATACACAGTACAGATGGATTAGCATATATCGACGCGATGAATGCAGCTGCTAATTATGGATTCGCCAACCGCTGTGCCTTAACCCATCGATTGCGA
>CAUZVL010000109.1:0-4760 GCA_963583355.1 Candidatus Thalassarchaeaceae archaeon | reverse complement strand
TACGGCACTTCGACCTCCCCATCGCTGACTCTAAAGTCAATTTCAGGAGATCCTGCTGTCGCACTATCTCTTATCACAAATTGTGCGATTGGCAATTGATTCAAAACTTGAATCGTCAATTGCGCTGTTGTGCTAGATCCATCATCGTCTACTACTGTTAGATTGGCATATGTGATGCCAGCCGCACTCCAAGCAACCATCGGGTTTTGATCACTCGAGGAAATATCGATGAAGAGATTACTTCTATCGATTAGCCCACCTTCTAAATTTACTGCATTAGAAAATTGCCAATTCCATGAGATGATCTCCCCATCCGGGTCTTCGAACACATCTGGAAGCATCACAGGGGTGAATGTATCTGTTACAATCAAGTCGTTGAAAATCTGTTCCGGAACTCGATTATTGACATGGATTTGAATGGATTTCATACCATCATTAACTCCGTCATTCACAGTTAATGTGAGGTTATAGGTGGTGTTAGCAACCAGTCCATCAGGCCATAGGTGGTGTGCTTGAGAGATGCCAATACCGCCCTCTGAATTGCCATCGCCCCAATTCCAATCAAAATTCAAGAAAGAAAGTGGCACGTTATCGGTAGTTCTCGCAGCTCCAAAGAGAATCCTTTGTCCAGTCAATATGGTTAAATCGGAATCGATGACTACGCCATTGACCGAAATTATTGGAATAGGTGGTGTGATATCAGTAATATTGACTGAAGTATTGTGCATCGATGACCAGGAACCACCTTGGTCTAGAACTCTAAGTGATACATTATAATCACCTGGTGTTCGATAAGAACGGACTGGGCTCTTGAGAGAAGAGGTATTTCCATCGTCAAAATCCCATGAATATGCAACTGGTGCATCAAGGTATGGAAGTGAATTATTGCTTAGTGAAATACCCCATGCGTCGAAACCATTTCCTACATATTGTAAATTGTCCCAGGTTTGAGCCTCTAGTGGATCAACCGTCCCGTTTGAAACGGGACGCATGTTATCCAAGAATATCGCACCGGTTTGAGAAGTATAGATGACATCACCTAACATATCCCTCATAGTGAGGTAAAAAGAATGAATCTCACTATTTGCAGCGGTAAACCAAAACGCGGTGTTTACGTCAACTCCGCCTCCTGCTGCAACTCTAGTAGTGAGAGAATCTATCGTCTCCCCCGAACTATTTCTCGCTTCGATAGTTACATCGAGGTCTTCAAAGAAGGCATTCGATAGAACATTGAAATCGACCATTACTGTGTCGACTGCTGAATCACCATCACGGTCGCTGGTTTGGGAAGAATTAACCGATAAGGTCGCTGGTGAAGTGATTCGGGCAGCCTCAACATCGATTGTCCCTTGTGGATAAGATGATCCACAGGAGGTATAATCGCAATCGCCTTGATTGCTTGCATACCAGGTAATCGCCCAAATCTCATCGGTAGAATTACCAAAGCCAGGGACCAATGCAGTTCCTACCGCACCATTGAAATTAATATCGGTTTTAGAATAGATTCCATCTGCCGCTGCTCGACTTATAATCACGCCATCCATACCTGGAACATCTCCCGTAAATCTCATGGTGAGAGGTGCTGGGGAAGCGCTTCCGGGAGTGAATTTGAAAACTCTTACCCCCCAACCCTCGATTGCATTTCCGGTTGAAGACCAAGGCCCGACCCAATTTGAATTGGTTTCAGCTGGTTGTATACGACAGAAATCAGTACTGCCGCACGCAGGTGTCATCATCAGGTTAGAAAGGCCGTAAACTCCTTGATCGCTATCGAGGGTAGCAGCGATAGTAAAATTGGCATAAATATCAATAAAATCAGTCCCCAATATCCCCGGGGTTACCCCGACAGGATTTCTTGCTAAATTCTCAATTCCACGATACCCGGTTGCGGTGTCCTGAACCAAGTTCTGAATCGCGGCCCCGCCACCTAGATGATCTGCCAAATAGAGGAGGAAGATGAATCCTCCACCGTAGTCAGCGATTCGTTGATTCCACCAGCGCACGGAGATTTCAGAACCAGAAGTCCAAGCGTTAACATGGCTGTAAAGGGTTGAAGAACCGCCAAAACAAAGGAAAGCGGCCATATCTGCTGCTCCTTCATCTATCCAAATATTTTCATAAGGATCGAGTGCATTATGCAATAAATGTTGCAATTCGTGTGCGAGGATAACCTTCGACCATGCCAATGAGGCATCATCGAAATCGATGAAAACGACCTCTCTTACAGGAGACATTCCCGGTGAGAAATAGCCCCCGGTACCATAAGCACCATCGATGGCGTAGATCACGACTTCAATTTGACAATTATCATCTACATCAGGAGCAGATATACCTCGGCCGTCGAAGTAATCCTTACCAAAATAAGTCATCAAGGTCGGATAGATGGTTGAATCCCAAGTACTGGCCCAGTTATTGAGAACAGTGGAAGAGAGTGAACGACCGTCTTCGACCATGAAAGCAGCGGTCGATGTGGTCTTTTCGACCGTAACATCGACACTACCCCCTGATGTTGCAACCGTCATGCTATCGCCCTCTTGATGAGGTGTGCATGCTCTACCACTAGTGGCTGAGGTCGGATTGGTTGCAATCTCAACCCCTGGCATTCCAGCATCTACCCAAACTTGTTTCATCATTCTAGTCGCGCTGTATAATTGTTGATCGGCTCCCGGAATCATGTATGGCTTGGCGTTTTCTGGGCTGAAATCATCTAAATCTGCGAAGACTGGAATGAATACTTCAACCTCAGCGGAGCCGCCCAGCCCATCGTCTGCAGCAGCGAAAGGCGATAGGCTAGACAAGAGAAGAACGACTAGAATAATATAGGCTTTGTTAGAGCGCGGTTCGTACATCTTTGTCACCTGTTGGCTTCGCATTACTGCGTTCCAAATGTCCGACATGAAATGAGGTATTTAAGAGTGGGTGGGCGTAGCATCACCGATGCAGGCGAGAACGGTGTTTATTGCGTTGCTCATCGCCTTTTCGTTTTCAGCGACAAATATACAAGCAGAACCAATTGTCAAAGCGCTAGACTGTGAGCAACTATCACAAACTGGATTCAATGGAACTAGAGCGAATGAGTCGATTGGATTTCAGACTTCATTGGGCCCGAGATTGCCAGGATCGGTAGCAAGTTCAATATTACGCCAATCGATCAAAGAAAATTTGTCTGGCTGGGATATCATTGAAACCACCCATCATGTTGATAATATGGTATTGACTAATCTCTTTGCGACATGGAATAAAGGTGCTGGGTCAACAGTTTATTTTGCTGCTCATTACGATACGAGAGATCGTGCTGAAAGGGATTCTAATGAATCATTACAAAATCAACCGATTCTCGGTGCAAATGATGGCGCCAGTGGAGTCGCAGTTTTGCTTGAATTAGCTAGACAGATTCCTGAAATGAATCTAAGCCATGAGATTACGCTATTTTTCACAGATGGTGAAGACCAAGGAGAGTCGCCTTCTTTTCTTGGAGCAAGGGCTTGGTCAGAAAATTTAAGTCAAGAAAATGCTGATTTAATCGAGTCTTTTATTCTAATCGACATGGTTGGCGATGAATACCTAACTTTAGCCCCGACCTACCCTGGTAATCAGAGCCTTTGGAACCGAACTACAAGTTTGTTTGAATGTGATGACAATGTCTCCGAAGTCAATTATGCAAGTAATAACTCACAGTCTGTTTTGGACGACCATGTTTGGGCAATGAACAAAGGCATTCCCTCAATCGACATCATCGACATTAAATACGGTCCAAACGCATCTGAATGGCAAGGGTATTGGCATACTCATAACGATACTGCAGACAAGGTGAGCGCAGACTCATTAGAAGCGGTTGGGTCTATGCTTGAACGGGGATTATTAAGTGGATCTTGGCTAGATATTCGAGAATATCCTCAAGAGGAGGTAGTACAACCTGAGATTCAAGATGAAGAACAAAAAAATCCGGTTGAAAAAAATGACCAATCTGCTGTTGGCATCATCATAATGGCTTGTTTAATCTTTGTTTTTTCATATAATGCATGGCTAATTTACGCGGAGACCCGAGGGGAGGGGTGAAATCCGCGCACGACTTCGGCTGGTTTAACGGGAGGTGAGAATATTGTCTGATGACCGGAAGGCGAGATTGGCTAAATTGCGAAGTAGAGTTCGCAGTAAATTGATTGATTCACGAGATCAGTCGCGCCGACGTAAAGAAAAAGCCGAAGTTGAAATCGTGGTTCAAGTCGAAAAGGCAGTAGTGCCTTCTATTGAATTTGAATCAGCGGTTTTGAGCGATGGTGAGAGAAGGAGGAAAATCGCGGCCGCATTGGTTCTAATCGGGTCGCTGATGGGGATAATGTCAGGCGCCTTATTCTTACAGGGAAACCCTTCGAGTCTGTTAAATTCATCATTATTCAAAACATCTGATGTAGTCGATACATTCGGTTTTGTTCTCGATAACGAAGGTGATTCAATGGTGAATGTCACCATCGAATTGATGGACCAGAACACAAATGCAGTCATTCAAACTACTTTTAGTGATGAAAATGGTAGATTTAAATTCGAAGATGTTGCGGTGAAAAATTCGATACTCAAATTCTCAAAACCCGATTATACTTCAGTAGAATATCATTTTACTCCTGAGCCATCACTTTCACCGATTACAATGCATCTGGGTGAAGGAATTAGAGTGGTCGATGAATCGGAAGAGACATCAGGGTGGTCGATGGAAGATGCGGTCGCATTGGCTACTGTGGAAGGCTTATTCACGATTGGCT
>CAUZVL010000108.1:0-4785 GCA_963583355.1 Candidatus Thalassarchaeaceae archaeon | reverse complement strand
ACAATTAGGATTAAAATCCGAACCGATCGACCAGGTCCAATCATTATCGATGCAAGATTGAAAGGGAGGATAGGTCTCACCCATCGCATAAGGGGTACCAGGTAAAAATCCTGTATTGACCCCAGCATCGGACATCGCTTGGCGTGAATCATCATTTGTGTAATGAGAATGATCCGCGGTGCTAACCTTTAGTTCGGCGGCTAGATCACCGCCACCTCCATCGACGAATTCGTCGATGTGAATTCTAAGGTCCATTCCACCAGCTTTGGATTCTCGCAAAATTTCTTCGCTTTGTTCGACGCTGAACCAACCTGGCTCACAAAACACATCGGCGCTTCGAGCGATTCCTTGCTCGAGAATCTGTGGTAATTGTTCGCTTAATATTTCCTGATGATATTCTTGAATCGATAATCCCGGTGCTGCTGCATGAGCACCTAACCATGTTGGATCTAATGAAGGAAGATTGGATTGAGCCCCCAATGTTTCTGCAATTTCCAACAATCTCAATTCGCTTTCCGTGTTGAGACCATACCCCGACTTTACTTCCATATGGGTGGTACCATTGCGAAGTGCTTCTCGTAAACGCTCAACACCAATATGAATTAAACGGCCTTCATTGGCCTTACGAGTTTCAAAAACCGTCGAAGCTATACCGCCGCCTAATTCTGAAATTTGTCGATAGGATTTTCCTTGTTGTTTCCAAGAGACCTCTTGGGAACGGTCTCCATCCCACAAAAGATGTGCATGAGCATCTACTAGACCCGGAATCACCGCACGCCCCTCTAAATCAGTTAGTTCGGCTTGACCAAATTCCTCGATCAATTCTTCGGTCTCACCGATTTTTGTAATGATTTCATTTTCTATTAATATCGCCATACCTTTTGGATAAATCAAATTGGGATTTGTCATTGAAATGCCGCTTAGTGGCCCTTCTCCACTCAAATGTGCAATCGGCCCAGCATTGTAGAGTAGGCGGGCCATATTGTAGCGAGAGGGCAATGGGTTTGATAGCATATGCGTCCGAGGAAGATGTCATGGCAAACGATGGTTGGGTCTTGGGTATCGAATCCACAGCCCATACTTTCTCCTTTGGATTGGTAGACCCACATGGTATACCTCGGCCATCATTCTCTGGCACTTTACGTCCAGACAAAGGCGGAATTCACCCGCGGGAAGCAGCAGATCACCATGTGAATGTTGCATCGGAATTATTATTGTCTTTGATGAAAAAAGAACAACTTAGTGCTAATGATTTTTGTTTAATTGCATATTCTCAAGGGCCTGGAATGGGACCTTGTCTACGTACTGGTGCGGCGGTAGCAAGATCGCTTTCAACTCATCTTAAAATCCCGATGGTTGGCGTGAATCATTGTGTTGCACACATAGAAATTGGGCGCCAGCAGTGCGGTTCTGATGATCCAATCCTCCTGTATGTCAGCGGAGGGAATACCCAAGTTATCGCCAGATTGGATGGACGCTATCGGGTTCTGGGCGAAACATTAGATATCGGGGTTGGCAATATGCTCGACAAATTTGCAAGAAATCATGGTATTCCATTCCCGGGTGGGCCGGTCGTAGAAAAAAATTCTAATCGGTGGCTTGAGCAAAACCCAAATGCAACATTGGAAGGATTGGAATTACCTTATGCAGTCCATGGGATGGATTTAGCATTCAGCGGTCTCTTGACTGCAGCGACTAAAATGGTAGCAGATGGCAGTCCTTTAGATTCGGTATGTTGGAGTTTGCAAGAACATGCCTTCGCAGCCTGTATCGAGGTAGCGGAACGTGCATTAGCACATACTGGAAAAAGAGAAATACTTCTCGGGGGAGGGGTTGCTTGCAATCAAAGAATAAGAGAAATGTCAAAATTGATGTGTGCGCAAAGAGGCGCAACAAGTTATGTTCCTGAACCGAAATATTGTATCGATAATGGTACGATGATTGCGCTATTGGGTCACTTGGAATTTAGGCAAGGGCGGGTGACCAATTTGGACTTCTCGGGAGTAGACCAAGAAATGCGCACCGACCAAACACCAATCACATGGCCCTGATTGCCTGTTACAATTATCCCAAGGGTTATGAAAGGCAAGCCGGGCCCCCAATCATGGACAGGCGAAGGCGCAAGGATGAACCATTCAATCCATTTGCACCTAATGCAGACAAACAAGCTCGTGTTCGGAAGGAACAAAGAGCCCGAAGAGTTCCTCGTCCAGAGGCACCAATTCAAACAAAGGCTGATCCTAAACAGGACTTGGCAGCAAAGCAAAGAGCAGCATTGGCTGATTTAGCTAAGCGTAAGGCTTCTGTTCAAGCACCGGTTCAGCCAAAAAGTGCTCCTATACCTGCACCGATTGTAGTACAAGAACCCATACCTACTCCAAAAATAGAGGTTATTGAAACCCCAAAGGTTGAGGAAAAGGTAAAGGAAATACCGATTCCAAAACCGGTCGCTGTTCCAGTTAAAAAACCAAAACCAAGAGCCGTACCTAAACCTCGTTCGCCTCCAAAAATGGAAAATAAAACTTCCGATAACCGAGAGGACAGGTTGACAGCCTTAAGAGCGAAATCAGCAGCTACTGCTGAGTTTGCAAAGGCGGCTCAATATGCAAAGAAAGGACTCGAAGCACCTATTGTTGAAGTGGTCATAGAACCAGTACCTGTTGAAGTACCCGAGGTTAAGAAAGTAATTAAACCAGGGAAGAAGGTTATTAGTTCAGGTGTATCCAATGTATTCAAAACAATTGAGGCAACTCAGAAGAAAAAGCCTGACCGAAGGCCAAAAAGAAAGAAATTTGGTGAACAAAAGGGTGGGGGTAGACAACCACAAACCCGTAAATTAGACCGCCGGAAATATCTTGAATACAAATATGTTGCAAGAGATTTACTCGATAACGAAGCAATCAAAGAGGAAAACCGAAGCAATGTCCTTGGTCAAATCTGGGCAAAAGGCGAGAGGATCGGTATCGAGGCAGCGCTTGAATTTATTGAGCAAAAAGAAAATGAATTGATAATACCTTCCGATGTAGCAGATGAATTTAGGAAATTTGTAAAAAGATATACAACCAAAAGGTGATTAAAATGACAAAAATTGAAAATAATACTGTAGCTACCGTGCACTATACCGGCACTTTACCAGAAAATGGCGAAACATTCGATAGCAGTATCGATCGTGACCCACTGACATTTTTGGTAGGACACAAGCAAATGATCCCTGGATTCGAGCGCGAATTGATGGGAAAAACCGTCGGCGATAAAGTCGAATTCACTCTAAGCGCCGAAGAGGCCTATGGTGAACACAATCCAGATGCAATTCAAGAGGTTGGTCTCGAGATGTTTGGGGAGATAACACCTGAAGTCGGAATGATTCTAAATAGTGATATGGGTCCATTTAATGTCACAGAAGTTGGAGATAAAACTGCAACCGTTGATTTTAATCACGCACTTGCTGGAAAATCTTTAACATTCAATATTGAAGTTATCGAAGTTCGAGCGGCATCTGAAGAAGAGGTTACCCACGGCCATGTTCATGGACCTGGTGGCCATAACCACTGATAGGAGAGTAATCTTAAATGCCAAGCCAGGAAGACGATGACTGGCAAACCCTTGGTGGAATTAGACTAGAAAAGACCTATGGTCCTGATGACGCTGGTAATCCACCATATACTCGTGGCATTCACAATACAATGTACCGCTCCCGACGTTGGACTATGCGCCAATACGCGGGATTCAGTAGTGCTGTTGAGACAAATAAGCGATTTAAATTATTATTGGAAAGAGGACAAAAAGGTCTCTCGGTAGCTTTCGATCTACCGACTCAATTGGGCATGGACGCCGATGATGAGATGAGCGAAGGTGAGGTCGGTAAAGTAGGGGTCTCAATTTCTTGCCTCGATGACATGAGAATTTTACTAGAGGGAATTCCGCTCGATAAAGTATCGACTTCGATGACCATTAACGCCCCAGCGATGGTACTGCTGGCGATGTACGTGGCGATTGCAGAAGAACAAGGGGTTAGTCAAGAAAGTGTGAGAGGCACTATCCAAAACGATATTCTCAAGGAATATATTGCCCGTGGCACCTATGTATTTCCACCTAAGCATTCTATGAGATTAATCACCGATATTTTTGAACATTGTTCTCAAAATATTCCGGCATGGAATACGATCTCTATTTCAGGTTACCATATCAGGGAAGCAGGCTCTACTGCGGTTCAAGAGGTCGCCTTCACCTTATCAAATGCATTAGCTTATGTCGAAGCCGCGGTCGAAAAAGGGCTTGACATCGATACCTTTGGCCCTAGATTATCATTCTTTTTCAATTGCCATAATGACTTCTTTGAAGAAGCGAGTAAATTTAGAGCGGCGAGAAAACTTTGGCACGACCTAATTACCGAGCGTTATATGCCTACCAATCCGAAGAGCGCAATGTTGCGTTTCCACACTCAGGTCGCAGGGGTATCTCTCACAGCACAGCAGCCGCTAAACAATATTGCTCGAGTCACGATTCAAGCATTGGCTGCAATATGCGGAGGGACTCAGAGTTTACACACCAATTCCTATGATGAAGCACTTGGTCTACCGACTGAAGAAAGTGCGACGGTTGCTCTTCGAACTCAGCAGATCATCGGTGAAGAAAGTGGGGTTGCTAATGTAGTCGATCCTCTGGGAGGCTCACATTTAGTTGAGGCTTTAACCTCTGAAATATACTCAAAAGCCCGCACCCAAATCGAGAAAATCGAGATGATGGGGGGGGCGATGAAAGCGATTGAAGCGGGATATCAACAAC
>CAUZVL010000107.1:0-4819 GCA_963583355.1 Candidatus Thalassarchaeaceae archaeon | reverse complement strand
TACGAAGCAGCAGCAGCTGAAATGGCCGCTCAAGAAGAGGCTGGCGAAGATGCACCATCAGATGACGATGGTGTAGTCGATGCTGACTTCGAAGTAGTCGACGAAGTAGTCGACGAAGAATGAATCACCACAAGAACGGAATCGCACTAAAGGTCAACATGACCAATGGAACGATTACCGCTTCTGTAGTAGATCTCAGTTTTGCTAAGAGTGTTAACTCGGTTCCACGGTGAAGATGGACCTGCATACCAATGTCTTGGTTTCCTCTGACGATAAGATGAGAATTAGGAATCGAACCATCGAGTCCTTCCTCTTTCTCATCCTCGGTTCTTGTTTCTACTCTGCCGAGGCAATAGATCGGGTCACCGACTCCGAGTACCCAAGTGGTCCAACGCCATTTTCCGCCACCCCATGATTTCAATTCAGAACCATGCTCGATTTTTTTCCAACTGGATGGTTCGATGAGAATTCCACCGGTTCCATCGTGAAGAATGAAAGGAATATTACCCTCGTCAGATGACCTCAAGCGCCAAGAACAACTGCGGTTTTTCCCAGATCCTGTACAAACATGCTCCTCTTCTTTCCAATGGTATGCAACCGCGCCCTCGACTCTACGTTGAGGGTCACCTGCTACCTCGAACCCAAGAGTGCCTTCGGGGCCAGGTCTAACTTGGCCGACCAATTCTGCCGGGCCAACCGCAACGCTTCGAACTTTGCTGGTCGGAGTGTCGATGACATTGTGGAGAAGTTTCCATTTTTTAAAAGAAAAATAAATCCAAGCCAGATTGATACCGACGATTATAAATCGCAATCCTGTGCCTAATAAAGCGGAAAAATCGGAATTATGACGAGCGAGTAAATCGCTCGCTAACCAAATCGAGGAGGTGATGAAAATCATCCCATTAATGCTGTAAAGAGTGAAGGTAGCCGGGGTTGGAGTACCGATAGTGATTGGATGTTCAGAAATCAGTTCCTGTCCTTCATCAGCAGCATACGGATTAGCCGACCAAGATTCATGAGGGGGTGGTGGCAATACCCAGTCTAATTTATCGGCTTGTCTTGTAGGACCGTTTGCGATTGCCAATTCGCCCGGTTTTCCGTGAAGATAAGGCCGGTTTTCCCATTTCCCTCTCAACCGTCTTATGTCGACTGCCAAAGAGGTTGGAGTGGCGAACATCAACATCAAGGACGAAAAAATAATGATTGCTAAAGAAACTCTCTGCATATCTTCTCGTCCGGTTTTTTCTGCTGGCTCGTTCGCACCTTCACCGACCGATAAAATCCAAAGCTCATCTCCTTGCTTCAAGATGAATAATTGAATCATAGAACCTTCGGACACCTCCCAATTGTCTCTGGGGCAATATCTCGAGGCCGAATTTATTTCAGGATCTAATGTTTGAATCCAATTTGCTTCAAAGGTATGTCCGCCTGAACTTGGATTAATCCGAACTGCGCCCTCGTCTTCTGCATTGGTATTATCATGCCAATTACCATCATCATCTTGAGAACAATGACCTCTGGCCACAACACCTCGTTCGATAACCCCTGCAACGATGATATATGAGCCGGTTTCACCTTCTTCAAAACCATCCCCTAATGGTTTTTCATCCTCAGGGCCGACCTGGTCAGGATGGCCGACCCAAGTTGCTTCTGAGAGCGGTACGATATCTGGAATCCCTAAACTAAGCAGGTAAATCAAAAGGGACCCACCAAGGAGAATAATGCCGATTATCCATACGGTTATCGCTTTCCACCCATGCGGGAATGTAAATTGAAAAACACCATGCTCGAGAGAACTTGCATCGATTGCACTTTCGTCAGCCATTGATGTACTCTGGCGGTTCGGGTTAATTGTATCACCCCTTTTTGAGCAAAGTTGAAGACACGCCTTCACCGGCATCTTGTCATGACCGATGCACTTTCGATGCTCCATTCGATGAGGGCAGCCTCTGGCAAACAAGAAACTACAGGCTTGAGTGATGATATTATCGTTCAATTTGCAGAGTCAGATTCCTCTTTGGTTAGAGCCATTCAAGAAGCCCAATACAAATTTTCAGAATTTTCAAAACAAGATTTGGAAAAGGATGAAACCCAATTGGTCAACGACCTTCAAAGCGATTTTATTAATTTTTACGCACCAGCAACCGTCAACCCATATGTCGCTTTAGCAGCCCGAGGCCCTTGGATAGTCACCTCCCATGGTGCGGTTCTTCACGATAATGGCGGTTATGGAATGCTTGGTGGCGGTCATGGCCCTGACAATATAATTCAAGCCATGAGTCAAAACCATGTGATGGCCAACGTCATGACCGCTTCGTTTTCACAATCTCGGTTCGCAGCAGCTCTTAAGCGCGAACTCGGCCATACCCGTGGTTCTTGCCCGTTCTCCAAATTTATTTGTATGAATTCGGGATCCGAATCGGTAACAGTCGCTTTGAGAATATCGGATGTAAACTCCAAATTGATGACAGGGCCAGGTGGGCGCCACGAAGGCAAGCCAGTCAAATTATTAGCTATTGAAAAAGCATTCCACGGTCGAACCGACCGGCCAGCTCAAATATCTCATTCGTGCATTGAAAGTTATGATAATAATCTCAAAACCTTCTCCGAGCGTGACAATTTATTATTAGTGCCAAGTAACGATATCGAAGCATTGCAGTTTGCTTTTGCCGATGCGGATGCGAATGGACATTTCATCGAAGTGATGGCGATCGAACCTGTTCAAGGAGAAGGCAATCCAGGCCAATGTATCGAACGAAAATTCTATGATGAGGCTCGGCGATTGACAAAAGAACATGGTTCGATGCTTTTGATAGATTCTATTCAAGCCGGAATCAGAGGACAAGGAACATTGTCCGTCATCGATTACGAGGGCTTCCAAACCGCTGAAGCGCCAGATCTTGAAACTTGGTCCAAAGCCTTGAACGCAGGTCAATATCCGCTTTCGGTCCTAGGGCTTAATGAGCGTGCAGCCGAACTTTATGTTGTCGGAATCTATGGGAATACCATGACTACAAACCCGCGTGCTTTAGAGACAGCCATCGCAGTTCTCGATAGCATCACACCTGAATTAAGGCAGAACATTCGCGATAGAGGAGCCGAATTTGTCAATAAATTAAATGCTCTTTCAGTCGAATTACCTGGTTGTATCACGAAGGTCCAAGGTACCGGATTATTGGTTAGTGCAGAATTAGATCCCTCTCGCTTCCAAGTTGTCGGTTTCGATCAAGTGGAAGTCTGGTGCCGAAGAAATGGACTTGGAGTAATTCACGGTGGTACAAACGCGCTTCGATATACGCCTCATTTCAATATTACAAGCGAAGAAATCGATCTAATTATCGATATTACCCGCCAAGCCCTAACCGCGTTCTCTAATTAAAACTGAGAACCCTTTACGAATCAAATAATATTGGAACGATTGTTGGTTTTCAAAGACCAGTAATCAAGTGATGCAAAGTCCTTACGTGGATTCCTGTAGCTCCAGTTTTGACCAACTTGTTGGTCTTCGCTCCCCATGCTGTTCCAGCGATATCCATGTGTGCCCATGGAATTTGTTCATCGCTGTCCGCTTGGTTAGGGACGAATTGCTTTAGGAATGCAGCAGCGGTATTTGAGCCACCCCAGCGGCCGGCACCAAGGTTGCGAACATCAGCGATCTTTGAATCAGTGACCTCTTTTTCAAATGCTTTGAACAATGGCATTGGCCAAGCGATTTCACCACAGTATTCTCCGGCGGCCTTGATATTTTCCAATAGATCATCATCATTGGACCAAAGCCCGGTCGCTTCGTGACCTAGTGCGACTACAATCGATCCAGTAAGTGTTGCAAGATCGATGATATAAGATGGGTTGAGGTGGGTTCCTGCGTACCATAGACCATCTGAAAGTACGAGTCGACCTTCGGCATCGGTGTTCAGAACCTCGACGGTTTTTCCAGAGTAGGTTTTGATTACATCTCCAGGACGCTGTGCATTGGAAGAAGGCATATTTTCAGCCATGCAAGTAACTGCAACAACCTTTTCTTGATGGCCGGAAGCCACCAGTGCTTGCATCAGCCCAAATGTGGTTGCAGATCCATGCATATCGTACTTCATTTCATCCATACTTGGCGATGGTTTAATCGAAATACCACCGGTGTCAAAGGTAATTCCTTTTCCAACGACACAAGGTGCAGGCCCTTGTTTATGACCATTTATTTCAAAAATTACCATACATGGTTTGCGGTAAGACCCCATTCCGACTCCAACCAGTCCACCCATGCCTAATGTGCGTGCTTCGTCGTAATTGATGACCTTTACATCGACATTGGAATGGGCCTCTCCGAATTCAATCGCTTGGCGAGCAAATTCCATTGGGTACAAATCATTTGGTGGTGCATTACCTAAATCTCTGGCAAGATGAACCCCTGTGGCTACCGCTTCAGATAAAATTGCAGCAGTTCTAAGCGAGTCAACCCGCTTTTCTTCGCATGTGACTCTAACGACGAGAACCTTCTCGGAATCATCGTCATCTTTCTTTGACTTATATTGGTCATAGGCATAATCTCGCAAGATCATCCCTTCGACGAATGCCGCCATATGTGCATCTTCGATATCGTGAAATCTGACCGATAGGTTATGCCCGTGGATTTTACCTCTTGCAGATACAACCTTTGCTCCAAATTCTCGCATCGATTGAACGTTAGCCTCTCCTACTTTTCCTAATCCAATAAGGAGTGCTTTCCCACCTTCGGTTCCAGCCAATGTCATTGCAGTCCCAGCCTTTGCTTTGAAATCACCAGCGCTGAGTATATTATCGATCTGATGTTTTAAGTCGCGAT
>CAUZVL010000106.1:0-4829 GCA_963583355.1 Candidatus Thalassarchaeaceae archaeon | reverse complement strand
CAAATCAAATCTTTCAGGCAGATTATAATCGACTTGAACGGTACCCAATTGCCATTCTCTTCCGATTACATCTTTGACGATAAAGTCTATTTTTGGGCCATAAAATGCCGCTTCTCCGGCTTCTTCTGACCAATTAACCCCAAGGCTATCGGCTGCTTTTCGGCAAGCATCTTCGGCCAGATCCCAATTGGCGGCTTGTCCAACATACTTGCTTGAGTCAGGATCTCTCAATCCTACTCTGACCCTAAAGTCAGACATGCCGAGAGCCTTGAAGATAATCTCGACCAATTCAATGCATCCAATGACCTCATCAGCGATTTGGTCTTCGGTGACGAAAAGGTGAGCATCGTCTTGAGTGAATCCACGAACTCTGGTCAAACCAGAGATCTCCCCGGATTGTTCCCAGCGGTAAACGGTCCCAAATTCGGCTAAGCGTAGGGGGAGGTCACGGTAAGACCGCGCTTGGCTAGAATAAATTTTGATGTGATGCGGGCAATTCATTGGTTTGAGCATATATCCTTCGATATCTCCTGCCGCCATCAAATTTGCAAGTTCGCCACAAGTACAGCCTTCGTCGGCCAATTTGATCATCATATCCTTTTCGACCAGCGGTGGATATTGTGAATCCTGATAATATGGGAAATGGCCACTAGTTCGGTACAGATCCAATTTTCCAATATGAGGGGTATAGACTTGGTGATAGCCTTGACGAGTAAGGTGTTCAGAAATGAAATTCTGTAAACAGGTTCGAATTACTGCGCCCCGAGGTGTCCATAGAATCAATCCCTGCCCTACCTCTTCGTCAACGTGGAAAAGCTGTAAATCCTTGCCGAGTTTTCTATGGTCTCTTTTCTTTGCTTCCTCGATTGCAGCCATTTTCTCCTTTAGGGCATGCTTGGTCGGCTCTACCAACCCATAAATGCGGGTAAGTTGCTCATTGGATTGGTCGCCGCGCCAAAACGCTGAGGAAACCGAAGTCAATCTTACGTGCATCAATTTGGCAGTCGTTGGAACGTGAGGTCCGAGGCAGAGATCGAAAAACTCCCCTTGGCGATAAATTGTTGACCCGGCTCCATCTTCCAATTTTTCGTTGATAATTTCCATTTTATAAGGATTAGATGCGAACATTTGGGCAAGTTCAATTTCGGTGCATTCTACTCGCTCAACTTGGTGATTTTTACGGGCAATCTCATGCATTTTTTTCTGAACCGGCTTTAGGTCGGCCTCACTAAATCCACCGAGGTTAGCAAAGTCATAGTAGAAACCTCGGTCGATCGCCGGACCGATAGTCGGTTTGGCATCGGGGTATAATTCGACCACCGCTTGAGCCAAGAGGTGTGCCGCGGAGTGGCGCAAAATATGCAAGCCTTCATCGGTGAAGGCAGAAATTGGGATGATGGTGCAATCAGATGTCAAAATAGTCGAGAAATCCACCTCGACTCCATTGACGTCAGCAGCAACGCAGTCATGCTTTCGCCCCTCGATATCAATGGTGATTTCACCGGCGGTAACCCCACTAGCAAACTCTTCGGTCGAACCGTCGGGCAAGGTGATAGATATCATCGACATCAGGCTCTCTCCGCCCCCTACGGGGGCGCTTCTCCATTTCAATGCTCACCATTGAACATCGAACTCGTCGCCTTCTTTGGACGAAGGTAATTCGGCGACATCTACTTCTTTTTTCTCAACTGAGGTAGACTTTTTAGACGGTATAACTATCGATTTTCGGTCCTCAACAATATTTCGTTGGCCCCGGAAAACCGGCTTTTCATGGACTTTAACCGGCTTTTGTTCCTTTGAATCCGCCTCTTGTTCAACAATACCTTTTTTCCACGCATCATCAAAACCTAGGTCATCCGAGTCCCGCTTCATATGAAATCCATAACACCCCTCCTACTTAGACGGTTTGATGTATCAAAGCCACTACCATCGTCTAGATGCGCATCGCTGTCGTGGTCAATCCAGACGCTGGCTTAGGCGGGAAACTAGGCTTCAAAGGCAGCGACGGCCGTGCCGAAGAGGCACGGGCAGCAGGAGCCGAAGACCGAGCAGGCCCACGAATGATCCAATGTTTGAACCATTTAACCCAACTCGCACTTTTGCCATTTGAATTATTGGCTTGGGAAGGTAGAATGGGTGGCGATTGGATTAGCACAGAGTATACCTCTACCGGAATCTCTCCCGAAATAACCACCGCAAATTCAACAAAGGATTTTATCGAAACCCACCAACCCGATATTTTTCTTTATGCTGGTGGTGACGGAACAACCCGTGATATCATCGAGGCTTTATCCGGCCGAGAAGTTCCGGTAGTCGGGGTGCCAGGAGGGGTAAAGATGCATAGTGGTTGTTTTGCGACCACTCCTAAAGCAGCAGCAGAGGTGGTATGGGCATTCATCACAGGTGATCTTATGGTAGCAAGAACAGAAGTCATGGACCTCGATGAAGAGGCCTATCTCAAAGGAGAGTGGAAAGTTCGGATGTATGGTGAAGCCTTCACCCCAGCCAGCCCGCGCTGGATGCAAGGTGCGAAGGAGCAAATCCAGCGTGAATCCGAAAGCGAAACGCTAGAGGCGATGGCTATACATATTGCCTCACTTCTCGAGGATGACCCTGATTTAATGGTGGTTTGGGGTAGTGGTGGGACCCTCCGTCATATGTGTAAAGAATTAGGATTTGAATCTACTCTGCTCGGCATTGATATTCAACACAAGGGCCTGATGTTGAAAGATTTGAACGAACAAGGACTTCTCAGCAATATTGGCGCCCATTCCGGGAAGATACTTCTTCTGCTCTCTCCAATGGGCGGACAAGGTTTTCTCATCGGAAGAGGAAACCTGCAATTATCTCCAGAGGTCTTACGAGCGATTGGCATCGATAACATTCTTGGGATAGCAACCCCTGCAAAATTACTCGGACTTAGCGAATTAAGAATCGATACAGGTGATGAAGCCTTGGACGAGGAGATAAAAGCCCAAAAATACCTAAAATTACTCCAAGGTTTCCGAACGACTCGGGTGATTAGAGTCTGTTCAGATTGAGCTGCCAGTAGCGGCTTTGAGCAATCCTAAGAACGGTGGACTGGGCCTTTCAGGCCGACTCTTGAATTCTGGATGAAATTGTACGCCAACATAATACGGATGACCTTCTAACTCGAAAATTTCACATCTTCTTCCGGTTTCATCTTTACCGACAAAAACCAAACCTTTTTCCTCCATTTCTGCGATTAAATCGGGATTGACCTCATAGCGATGTCGATGGCGTTCATCAACAGTCTCCTCTCCGCCATAAAGACGACGAGTCATACAATCATCGACCTGGAAAATCGTCGGCCGACTTCCTAAGCGCATCGTTCCGCCGAGATGGGTTTTGGAAATTTCCGGCATGAATACAACCGCCGGTTTTGGAGTGTTCTCATCGAACTCGGTCGAATTAGCATCTTCAAATCCGAGGACGTTTCGACAAAATTCAATTGTTGCAACTTGTAGACCTAAGCAAATCCCCAGATATGGGACCAAATTTACTCGTGCATAATTAGCTGCTAAAATCTTGCCCTCAATTCCTCTATCTCCGAAACCACCCGGCACTAAAATTCCATCAGCCGCTTTGAGAGTATCCCAATCCGTATGTGAATCATCTTCTAGATTACTCGCTTCGATCCAGTCGATAACCAAGGTTCGATTTACTGCGAATGAAGCATGTTGTAGGCTCTTGATAACCGAAAGATAAGAATCGGTCAAACCGGTATATTTCCCTACCATCGCGATGTGAACATTTTCACCTAGATTGTCCACACGATCGGCCATTGCTTCCCATCGAGTCATCAAATCGGTCTCGTCACAATCTATTCCCAAGGCTTCACACATGCCCTGGGCTTGTAGTAGAAGTGGCACTCGGTAGATATTTGATACATCGTGAGCACTCATTACCGCTTTAGGGGAGACATGGCAAAAAGCCGCGAGTTTTTCCCGGGTCTCGTCGTTTAGTGGCGTTTCAGCCCGACAGACCAAAACATCTGGCGTAATTCCCAAGCCGCGCAATTCCTTGACAGTATGTTGGGTCGGTTTGGTTTTTTGTTCGCCAACCGGACCCATCACCGGGACGAGTGAAACATGGACGAAGATAATATTCTCACGTCCAACCCTGAATTGGAATTGTCGCAAAGCCTCGATAAACGGAGCGCTTTCGATATCTCCGACCGTTCCGCCCAACTCGATTACACAAGCATCGGGCTTACCTTCAATCCCATCGACTGGAATATCAGCTATCTCTTCGATCCAATCCTGAACCGCATCGGTAATGTGGGGGATCACTTGAACGGTTTTACCCAAATAATCACCTCGGCGTTCAGCCTTGATAACCTTGGAATAGATTTTCCCGGTGGTAATATTATTGTCGCTAAATAGATTCAAATCACAGAACCGTTCATAGTTGCCGAGATCCAAATCCGCTTCGCCGCCGTCGTCGAGAACGAAAACCTCGCCGTGTTCGAACGGCGACATCGTGCCAGCATCGCTGTTAAGATAGGGATCAATTTTGACTGCGGTTACTCGCAGTCCAGCGCTTTTCAATAAAACACCGATGCTTGAAGCAGTTACTCCTTTTCCCAATCCGCTGAGAACACCTCCGGAGACTACGACGTACTTCATGTCCTTCAACGGGTTTTGAGGCGTCGCGCCTCCCCTTTCAACATTGGGTTGCTCCCCCCATCTTGAAAAAACCGATTTAGAAGTCTAAAACGACCTTTCCACACATCCCAGAACGGGCCAATTCCATCCCTTGTTGGAATTGCCCAATCGGTAGACGGTGAGTGATAATTCTGTTCACAT
>CAUZVL010000105.1:0-4838 GCA_963583355.1 Candidatus Thalassarchaeaceae archaeon | reverse complement strand
AAATAATATTGACAAATACAGCAAAAGTTACTTGTTTTACCTCCTGAAAGTAGGTGTAGCAAAACACACCGGAATTCGGTTTTCATTCTCAAGTCGGGGTTGGGCTTATACCGTGGTAGCGAGTGGGTCCTTTCGGAGATAGTAAAATGGCTGGTGAAGACTCACTTTTCGAATTGACTAGCGCTCATCTCAATACCGGTTTACGAGGCATTCCCGTCGGAACTTGTAGAACCTCATATGTGACTCCACTCGAAGGCGTTCATTATTGTGGCTACCCAATTTCAGAATTGGCATCATTAGCCCCTGAAGATGTGATTTTTCTATTACACAATAAGGAATTACCAGATATCCACCAATCGGTCGAATTCCGTAATGATTTACGAAGCAGAGGAGAACTCCCGCCGGGGATCGAAGACATCTTGGCAACCTTACCAAGAGATGGCCACCCTATGGATTGGCTAAGTATTGGAATTCATGCCCTTGGCATGTTAGGCGGAACTGATGATTGGAAAGAAGACGCTCTAAATTTAACCGCACAAATGCCTCGATTATTGGGATTGATCTTCCGATACCGAGAGGGACGGGTTGAAAATATCCCTGACGATAATCTAAAATTAAGTTTGGTTGGACGATTCACAAATACCCTTGACCTCGACGGGGTAGAATATTCGGTAATGAATCGGATTCTATCCACCTATTTGGTATTGCATATGGACCACGGCGGTGGAAACCTTTCGACTTTTACAGGAAAGGCGGTCGCTAGTGGAAAAGCGACCATGTATTCCTCAATGGCAGGTGCGATGAATGCACTATCGGGTCCATTGCATGGACGCGCTAACCAATCATGCTTTGAATTTGTAAAAAGAATCGGGACTTCAGACCCAGTAGAAATCGAAAGATTCGTCCGTGGCGAATTAGAAGCACGTAGGCCTATTTTTGGATTCGGTCACGCGGTTCTTAGAGCAGAAGACCCACGAGCCACCGCTCAATTTGCCCTCGGTGAAGAGATCTGTTCCGATGATAAATATTTCAAAACCATCAGAGTTCTACGAGAGGTTGCGCCTCGAGTTTTAGCAGAGAATCCAAAAATTAGCAATCCTAATGCCAATGTCGATATCGCTAGTGGAGCCCTGCTAAATTTCATCGGCTTATCTGATCCTGAATACTATACTACCCTTTTTGGCTGGGCAAGAGTGGCGGGAATCGGGGCTCAGATTATCGACGAACAGTGCGTTATGCGCTCTGGAAAAGGCGTGCCGCTCTATCGGCCAAAGTACATCCCAGAACAACAAGAATTGCGTCATCTTTGAATGACTGGTCTAGCGGATTTCCCACAGCCTCTATGACCGATCATCCTTGTAGTGCCCCACGGTAGTGGTTGATCATTCAATTCATGATAAGGGGCTACATCATCTGGAATAATCCCCTTCTTTAGTCCGACCCACTGCTCTTTGCTAAGTGGCATGGTCGCAGGTCTCAACCAACGAGAACTTCCATCGGGCAAGATTTGTTCCGGGTTGGCATTATCGGTTAGAACACTCAATCCAGCATCGATTAAATCCCTCTCCAGATGAAGATGTCCAGGCCACACATAAACCGGGAAATCACCTCTGATTTTATTCAAACGTTTTAGGGCTCGGCCCTTTAATCCAACTGGTAAACCAAAATGGGCAAACCTGGTATAGCCATCAAAATAATCCGAAGTACATGGCATCATTGGAGCTCCGGCTTTGGCCTGAGCCTTCATCAATCGAGCGAACGAATAACTAAAAAATTCTGGTGCTGCCATAATTCTCATACTGTAATGTGTGCCTCTTTTTGGTACGATGGGCAATAATCGAGACCATGGGCGGGTGGTTTGGGAAATCTTTGCCACTTTTGCCATCGGGCGATGAAAGGCATAGAAAACCGCACTCGTTTCAGGGATGCCAACTTCATCAATCATAATTGTCGCTTGCCTCATTATCTCAGCCATCCTCTCGGTTGAATTAGATACGATCCGGGGATGGCTGCGTTTTATCTCTAGGCAAACCGCTTTGGAATGTTCTTGCCATGGCACCAACCAATCCTTATCTGCCATCAATTTTTCAAAAGAGCAAAAACCAACTTCTTCCAATTCGGCTAATGTCCAGTTCTCGACGATTTTTTCTCTACCCTCTAAGAGGTTATCGGGGATTGAAACCATGTGGTCGTGATGGACTATCAGTTGATTGTCCGCAGTTAGCCTCAGGTCAAATTCCACTCCGTCTAAGCGATTCATCGCTTCGACCAAAGAGGCGTGGGTATTCTCCGGAGGTTGAACCCATGCCATAGTTCCCAAACCATAGTCTCCCCCTTTTGAATGATATGCCGGTCAAGGTAGCCGGCCCAACCATCATAAGAGCGTGAGTGGACTGCCATATATGGCAGAAGATAAGCGAGTACTCGGTTTTTGTTTCTACGACTGGGGAAAGAGCGCATTTGAAACATCGGTTACGACCGCAATTTTCCCAGCATGGTTCGCATATTTATTCGCCGAAGCCAACGGTATTTCAATGAAAATGATCGGGTCGGAATGGACTGCGGATGCGGTGTTTTCTGGGGCGGTAATGATCGCGGCTCTGGTCGTCGCAATTTGTTCGCCGTCTTTTGGAGTCATCGCCGATAAACGAATGATCAAATTATGGTGGTTGAGAATTCTCACCTATTTAGGAGCCGGTGCTACCGTTTTATTGGCACTCAGCCCATTCATGGGAATCTCTATGGGCTGGATCTGGGCACTATTGATGTTCATCGTCGCAAATATTGGTCTAAACGGAGCTGGTGTATTCTACAATGCTCTCTTACCCCACATGGGTAAGGATGATGAGATGGATTCAATCTCAAACAAAGCGTTCGCTTACGGTTATTTGGGTGGTGGACTCTTACTGGTTGTCCACCTAGCAATGGTCATGCTTATTGTCGACGATTATGGCAGTACACTCTCATGGGTTATACCATTCGCGATGGCGAGTTCTGGAGTTTGGTGGCTTGGATTTGCAATGTTGACCTTCAAATGGATACCTGAGCCTCATATCGAGAATGAGATGGAAGCGATGGGTATCAAGGATTCTGCGGTTATGGCAACTAACCAAGTAGTTTCAACCCTCAAAGAAGCTAAGAGTTTCAAGACTCTTTTCATGTATATGTTTGCATATTTCCTCTTCATCGATGGAATCAACTCAGTAACGGCCTTAGCTGGTGCATTCGGTATCGTTGTCCTCGGATTGACAACAACAGGACTAATCATCACAATTGTCCTGATTCAATTCGTTGCCGCACCTGCAGCGTTAGGATTTACTAAATTAGCTGAAAAATGGGGCACAAAAAAAACACTTCAGTTTTCCTTGATCTGCTGGTGTTTTGTCATCGCTGGAGCATTATCATTCGCACCATTGGAATTGGTAGAGCACAAAGAGTTCGGCATCCAATATGATTGGGACGAGGATTTGGACAGCTATACTATGAATACAAGTGAATCGATAGCGCCTCTTGCAGCAATGTCTAGTGCTGAAGAGCAAAAATGGGCTCTTGATAATCAAGATTCTTTGCCGGTCGAGTCCAATCCAAAAATAGATAATTCTGTGATGTGGATTACCGAGAGTATCACTGTGGACCTCGATAGCGAAAAATTGGCAGCATTAAAAGATTCTATGAAGGATTCGAGGTTTTCTCTCAGCGTTAACGGTGGTGCTCTAGCAGATGAGTCAATTGTCGGCACAGCACATCCAACCAGTTTGGGTGATGGCCTATTGGATGTGATTCCACAAACCGCACGGGATACGGTTTGGCAACCGTTCGGGATTGGAGTCATGGTTCAATTCATGATTCTCGGAGTCATGGCTGGTGCATTACTCGGTGGATCTCAAGGACTAAGCCGTTCATTATTTGGCCAGATGGTTCCTGAGACAAGGTCGGCAGAATTCTTCGGATTTTTTGGTTTCTTCGGTAAGGTTGCGGCATTATTGGGTCCGCTAATCTACATGATTATGACCGTAGCATTCGATTCACGAGTCGGTATATTTTCGATTTCACTTCTGATTATCGGTGGCGCATTTATGTTGCGCAAGATCGATGTCGAAGATGGAATTGCTGTTGCGAATGCTGAAGATGCACGCAACAGAGGCCACGAAACGGAGTAATCCTCATAGCCAAAGTGCGCGGGGGACAAACTGATGAGTCCTTATTGGGTGATGATGGGGTTAATCCTTGTTCTGACTCCGATTATTTGCTGGGTTTTCACATTAGGACGTGAACACACCCGCACACCTCTAGGTAAAGTCGCTCAAGTTATTCACGACAAGAGGTATTACCTCCACGCTATTGGTTATATCATTATTATAAAGTGGAAATCGATTACAGATAATTTAAACGAGCCAATTAAAGTCCGTACCGGAAATTGGACCGAATGGGTATATTCTCTAGAAGGGGATGCAACCCTTTGGATCCAACAAGCATTTGAGAATGTGTGGTTAACCGAATTCTTGAATTTTCACTATCTATTCATCTACCTCTTTTTGATCTACATTACAACTGTGTATTTCGCATATGTTGGTGAGCGTGACCTCACAGATAAAGTAACATTGAATTATTTACTAATCTATGCTTTAGCCGTGCCTTATTATCTATTCTTCAATGTTGAAGTCACCTCATCGTGGATACCTGGAATGAAGGCATTACTCTATCATGATGGATGGTACAGCGTATTTTATGCAACTCATGACCCGCTTGATAATGCAGTTCCCTCTCTACACGTTGCAATTCCTTTTGGAATAATTTTGCTAAATTGGCTCCATTGTAAGGAAAAGGGCATCAAGATG
>CAUZVL010000104.1:0-4842 GCA_963583355.1 Candidatus Thalassarchaeaceae archaeon | reverse complement strand
AACCGGGATTGAAGGCATCTGCGTTAACAGGAGGATTACCTGTTAGCCTTGATATCGATAAAGGAATACACGACACCCAAAGCGCTACTACGATTATTACCTTAATAATTTTAACAATATTGTTGATGATTGTTTTCAAGTCGCCAAGACTTGGGTTCTACGCAATGATTCCTGTTGCGGTAGTCATCATATGGCAACCATTATTGATGAGATCTGGTGATGTCAATGTCAATATATTTACCGCAATGATCGGAACGATAGTTTTCGGCATCGGTATCGATGATGCGATTCATGTAATGCATCGAATCCAAGAAGAGGGCGAATCAGCATTGGGAATGTCAAAGGCTATCGAACATACTGGTCAAACAATTTTCGAAACTACCGCAACAACGGTTGCTGGCCTAAGTGCTGGATTCTTCGTCGCATTCCCAGGTCTTGAAAATTTCTTTATCCTGATGATGTTATTGATTTTCTTCGCCTTTATCACGAGTGTGTTTTTATTGCCAGCCTGTTTAACTGCCGATAGAGTAATTCGAGCAAAAATCAAAGGTGATGCTCCTTTTATGGACTTCGGAGACGGCATTGTTCTAACCGATGAAAACATGGATGCTGTAGATGCGGTCTTAGAATAACCATCCCATTTTTATTGGAATGGTCTCAAGGGGTAACTCTACGAGAGTCACGTGGGAATGGAATCACTTCACGGATATGGTCTGCACCACTAAGCCAAGATACAACTCTGTCAACTCCTAAACCGAAGCCGCCGTGCGGTACTCCACCATAGGTTCGAGTATCGATATAGAATTGATAAGGTTCCCGAGGAACCCCAGCCTCATCTATTCTAGCGAGGATTTCTTTTTCAGACCAAGTTCTTTCACCGCCGCCCACGATTTCGCCATAACCTTCAGGTGCGAGCAAATCGTGACAAAGAACGAACTTTTCATCCTCTGGGTCAACCCGGTGGTAAAATGGTTTTGCGATCTTTGGATAATGGGTTAAGAAATGTGGTACATCAAAATCCTGGGTTAGAATTTTCTCTTTAGAATAATCCAAATCTTGGCCCCATTCGATATCGACTCCGAGCCCTTGTAAAGTTTCGACCGCCTCATCGTACCTAATCCGTGGATATGGACTATCGGCGTAGCGTGCTATCAAATCTAAATCACGATCGATGCTCTTCAATTCATCTTCTCTCTCCTCGAGCACGGTTTTGGCAATATTTCTTACCAGTGCTTCGCCATGTTCCATGATGTCTTCATTACCGGCCCACGCAACTTCCATTTCTGCGTGCCAGAACTCGGTCAGATGGCGACGTGTTCGGCTCTTTTCAGCCCTGAAAGATGGGGCGATTGTATATAATCGCTCAAGAGCAGGCATTGCGGCTTCGGCATATAATTGCCAAGATTGGGTCAGATAGACTTTTTTGCCAAAATATGGCACCTCGAATAGAGTAGCGCCACCTTCAACCGCCCCAGCTACAAAATTTGGTGCGTGATATTCGGTGAATTTTAAATCTCTGAAATAAGAATGAATCGCTCCAAATACCGATGAACGAATTTTCAACATGGTAGTCATTCGGCTAGTTCGTAAATATAGATGGCGATTGTCGAGTAAAAACTCGGTTTCCCCTCCTTCGGCGGCTTGCATTGCACTTTGTGTGATTGGAAATGGAGTTTCAGGTCTGACCGCGCCGACAACACGTGCCGAGGAAACCACTAATTCATGGCCTCCGGGGGCTCTTTCGTCGACATTTACCACGCCTTTTAGAATTACAGATGCCTCGATTAATGCGACTTTAATCTGCTCAAAAGAATCTTCCCCAATCGTTTCTTTCTTGACTACACACTGAATTGTACCGGTTGAATCACGCAAAACTATGAATCGGATTTTATTGGAACCACGGGTTCTTTTGATCCAGCCCATGAGTTCAACTTCTCCACCATCGTGGTTTCCGGCTTGAACATCCCCAATCCAAAACTCCTTCGCCATGTTCCCGCCGTTGCAGGCAAATGACTTGAATGCTCCTTCGCAAAGACCTCGATGCCAAAAACATCAAACCTAAGCGATTTTACTGGTCTACTGTGTCCCGCACCGTCGTCTACGCCCTTGGAGGAAATACTCTTCAATCTGGTACCGATGAATCTATCGAAGAAAGTTCATTGGTATTGGCCAAAGTTATGAGCGATGTTGTCGACTTGCTTGAGGGCGGGTGGAGGGTGGTAATAACCCATGGCAACGGTCCTCAGGTAGGCCATTTACTCGCTCTTGACCAAAGCGTAGGTCTCGATTTTTGGGTCAGCGCGACCCAAGGGATGATCGGTCACCAATTATCACTAAATTTAGATTCTATTCTCTTAGGACGTGGCCGGCCTGAAAGGACCGCAATCATCGTCACAAGAGTTGAGGTTGATTCAACCGACCCAGGATTTCAATCGCCTACCAAACCGGTTGGCCCTATCCTAAGAGATGATGATGTGATGTCAAAAAATTGGGATATAGCCCAAACCGCACAAGGCCCAAGAAGGGTTGTAGCCTCGCCTTTACCGATGAGAATTCTTGATCTCGATGTGATCAAAGCATTGGTCGATCAGCGTGCAATTGTAATTTGTGGTGGGGGCGGAGGCATTCCAGTGGTAAAGAAAGATGACCATTTTATCGGGGTGCCAGCAGTTGTTGACAAAGACCGCCTATCGGCATTATTGGCGATTAAATTGCAAGCTGATGCATTAATAATTACAACTGCAGTAGATTCGATTAGGACTAATTTTGGTGGCGAGGATGAACAAATCCACTCCCAATTGACGGTTGATGAGGTGATTAAATATATGGCTGAAGGACAATTCCCGATAGGATCGATGGGGCCGAAAGTGTCTTCCTTGGTTGAAGCGGTTGTACATGTCCCAGGTTTGAAGTCGCTGTTGTGCCAGCCAGGTGATGCTTTAGGGGCACTTAGGGGCGAGAAAGGTACTAGGATTGTCCTTTGAAGCGGGCCATACGGGGTTGAGAATCGCGCAGCGATGCGATGCCAGCGTGTGCTGAACATAATTATTCAATTCGGGCACACGCGCTAGTATGGCTTGCGCTTTCAACAGTAAGATGCTTAGCGGGCCATACGGGGTTCGAACCCGCGGCCTACGGATTAAGAGTCCGTCGCTCTACCTGACTAAGCTAATGGCCCATCCGGCCGTCTTGAATCCGGTATTTAACCTAATCCGAGAGACGCCCCTCAGCATTGAGATGAACGATGACACCATCAGAACCAGCTATTACAACAGCATCACACATTGAGATGAATAATCCTACTTGAACGACCCCTGCAATCTTCAATACTTCGATTTCGGTCTGAGCAGGATTAGAGATGGTCGGTCCGGTATGTGCATCGGCGATCATATTTCCATTATCGGTCAGGACCGGCCCGTCTCCGGACATGCGGATATTTACCCGGCAGTCGAGAAGCCTACTCAAAGTTCGAACTGTCGCTTGGTGGGAAAAAGGTGTAACCTCTATGGGAAGAGGGAATGCACCGAGGGTTTCTACTTTTTTCCTATCATCAGCAACAACGACCATCGCGGCACTTTCTTGTGCTACAATTTTCTCCCTCAGTAAGGCTGCACCGCCACCTTTAATCAACTGGAAATTAGAATCATATTCATCTGCGCCATCGATAACGATATCGAGACCGTCTATATCTGATAGTTCGACCAATGGAATACCAACTTCCAAAGCAAGTTTTTCGGTTGCTAAACTGGTTGGTACTCCGACGATTTCAAGCCCTTCTTCGGCGATTTGTCTTCCGAGCTCAATCACGGTATGCTTGACGGTAGAACCTGTGCCGAGGCCTACTTTCATGCCAGTCTTCACAAATTTACAAGCCGCGATACCGGCTTCTCTCTTGAGCGCTTCAACATCTGCCATAAAGTGGCCACGGGCACTAAGTCGATAAGTTATTAGTTGGCGAACTACTCAATAATAGGCCCTTCATACCACACACATGGTGCGGCCGCGATTAGCGATATTTTTAGCCGCGATGTTTTGTTTGATGTCTTTCGCCCCGATGGCAAATGCAACAGTTGTCGCTGTCGGCCAAAGCATCGACATCGTCATCGGTTCTGGACCAAATGGTGTATCAAGGGATTTTGAATTGGAAATTCCAGATTCCGAAGTATTAACCAATCTTAATCTCAGCATCGACCCTGTAATTTGGCCGTCAGATGATGTTTTAACATTTGAATCGAAGACGGATTTTGAAAATCCTCAAGCGATAATGGATGGCGTTGATTTGAACCAAAGTGGTCTGAGAATTCTACCGGTCGGCTATGACTGGGATTTTGAAACCGCATTACACGGCTGGACTTTTGGAGGTGGTGGATGGGCTTATGGCTATGATACCACTTTGGGTTCAACAGCCGGCGTTCACAGTGGTTCATCTGCAATCTACACCTATAATGGAAATTATCCAAATAACATGGGAACCACTTATTGGGCTACATCACCAATCATAGATTGTACTTCATGTCAAGGTACTTGGGACCTAAAATATTGGAAACGGCTAGGTGTTGAATCGGCCTCATATGATCATGCATATGTGGCGGTAAAATCGAGTGGCGGAGGTTGGGCCACAGTATATTCAAGCCCATACGGTAGTACTAATGATGGTTCATTCACACAACAGACTCATGATATTAGCAGTTATATTAGCGGAAATTCGCAATTTCAGGTTAGATTTGGTCTCGGTAGAACCGATAGCTCGGTGACCTATACCGGGTGGAATGTCGATGATGTATTATTGGAGCCTAGAGGGAATACCGGAACCGGGAGTGCGAATTGGACCTCACCACCTTT
>CAUZVL010000103.1:0-4893 GCA_963583355.1 Candidatus Thalassarchaeaceae archaeon | reverse complement strand
CGACGAATATCCAAGGGGTTCTTCGCTTGTCCCAGTATTGGATATCACCAAATCATCGAAGCCATCGCCGTTATAATCGCCACCAGCGATAACTCTACCAAACATTGGCCCGTTATATGATTGGGTCAGATTACTGCTGTGGTTCATTGTGGTTGAATTACCCGACAGAATCATGACTGCTCCATGTTGTTCTTCAATATCGCCCATATATGTGAGATTTGAAACGACTGCAAGGTCTTCACAACCATCATTTTCGATATCGCCAATAGTGGTTAAAGACCAACCTAAACCATCATCCTCGTCACCACTCATATTCCACCAAGTGGAATTCGCTAGGCCGGACGATGACCCTAAGGTGATATGAATATAGCCAGAGGAATTATTTCCCATCCCCGGTTCAGATGCAGCTAAATCATCATAGCCATCACAATTATAATCGCCCAAGGCGATAGCCATTCCTAAATTCGAGGCTGAATTCGGACCGATTAGGATTTGGTCAGCGTTTGAAGCAGGGCCGGTAGAAGAACCGAGATGAACCGAAATAGTGCCATTTCCAATTGGATTAGAATAGACCAGGTCGTCTTTTCCATCCGCATTAATATCACCATAGAGCACCAATGGCTCGACCGCATCATCTGCGGATTGAATCGACCACTTTTCGTTTGGATCGATTCGACCTTGGTCCTCGCCCACCAGACTTCTCAACAATGATACCGTACCATTTCCTTGCCCGTCGCTATATGAATACGCTACTTGCTCGAGGGCATTAAAATCAAGGTCCATACCGATACCTTGACCGAGGAAATTATTACGACTAAGGGTTTGCCTAACCTCACTATTTTGGTCGAATCTAACCAAACGAACTTCTTTTTCAGCGGTTTGGGTATAAACCGCATGGATGGTATCATTGGAATCTATTTCTATCGCAATATCAGGTCCGATCGGCCCGGAATCAAGGATCGAGTCATCCCAAAATGCTCCATTGAACCAAATATGATGAAGCGCTAAATCGACATCTTGGAAAATGATGTGCATTTTATTTTCAGAATCGCTGACTATGTTTAATCCGCCATCTACAATATCTTCGGCGATGGTTCGCGTATGCCAAGTCTGATTCAGATATACTGCATTTGGAACAGCCAAACGGGCAACTTTGAGATCCTCTCCAACCGAATAGGCCAACATAACCCTCGAGGTTGGGCTGAATGTGATTGCACAGTCGCCAATTTCATCAGTAGCAATAGATGTCTGTACCAAATCGGTTTCAACGGTGTTATTTGGATAAATTAAATGATAATTCAAATCACTACCATCGATTGAGCAAGCATGTACATTACCATCAGGGGCGATGTACATTGAAATTTGCCCATCCGAAGAATTGTAAATTTCACTATTTAACCAATAATCAAGATTGATCTCGGGTCTAACATCATAGGTAATCCCGTCGACTACCAAGGTCGACCCTCCGAGGTCGTGACTGGTTGCATTAGAGTCCAAACCGACCGACTGGTAAGCCTTTGAGTCCGGTTCTAAATCTAATAAATGGTCAGGACTGGTCGGCATGAAAGGAGCCAACGTTTGAACCAAAAATAAGATGACAATCAATGCAGGAATCAACCTCTCCCGCCCTGACATATATCCCTTCACAAAACCCCTCATTGATAACCCCTGCCAAGACAAGTGTACACGGCCCCCTAATAGGGGGCCGGGATGAGTACATTGGAGCGAACTACTTGAAGCGGGCAACTTACTCGGCTGAAACATGGCGGATTTCACCCTTGTTGTAGGTAATGGAATCGAGCCAAATCAAGAGGACTTTCAAGCATTGAGGGCAAGGGCTGACCTAGTCATCGCATTGGATGGAGCTGCCGATAAATTTGAAGGTTGGGACCTTGTGATTGGCGATATGGATTCAATCGCGGTTCCAAGTGGAAATTCTAGTGACAAATCCAAAGATGATTCTGATCTTTCTAAGGCCTTGTCCAAGTACGACGTAGATGCGGTTATCGGCATAGAAGGTGGTCGCATAGACCATCGGCTTCAAGCCTTTACTTCGCTGATTGAAACCAAATCGAGAGCAGTTCTATATTTCGGCGGAGGGAGAGCCAGATTAATCCCTACAAAAGGAATCGAAATGAACTTGGATCCCGGAACTATATGTGGTTTGTTTTCTTTTGGGAAAACCAATAAAGTCAACATGAGTGGAACTAGATATACTCTTCAGGATGAGGATTTATTCACCGGGTCGAAGGGTGTTGGAAACCAAGTGGTATCCTCCCCGATAAAAATCACCCATCAAGGTGGAGATCTGATCTTTACTTGGCAGGTAGATTAGCCCTGATGTGGGTTGAATAATCCGAGACTCCATCCCAGGTTAGGGCTTGTTCGTCAATTCTCGAAATTCTCAAAGTTTCTTCATAGCCACCCCAATCTTGGATCAACTTGAGGCGATGAGCAGCCCTTCCTGAATGGCCGGGTAATAACGTCCTCCACATAGGAGGTATTCTCCCTGGTGCGATAATATTGATTTGGTCGACAATCGCGGTGGTACAACTACTGGTTAAAGTGTGATACCACTCTGGATTTTCTGCTAATTCGTTAGCACGATTACAAAGGGCTAAAAACAAAGCTTTGTCGTTACCAGGCTGCGGGGTCGCTCGAAATAAATGGACCTTATGTTTACGCAAATTTGTTCGCAGCGCAAGGGCATCTGATTCGGTTGAAACCACCAAATAAAGTTCATAAGCGCGCCAAAGGCCGTCCCATGGATGGTATCTCTCTCCTATTTCTCTTCTGGTTTCGAATGAAAACGAGATGAATTGGCCATCTTTGAACTCAAAGGATAACATTGTATGAGCCAATCCTCGAATATCGTGAAAGTGGTCGACGATATACCATACATCGACGATCTCATCGGTATTTACCTTGGTATCAATCCATTTTCCGTCGTGGTCTCTTTTTGAGCTCCAAGTAAAATCTCTTACATCGGTTAATTTGATGATCGAACCTTCAATTTTTGCTTGGCATAAGCCCTTACAATCCTCGACCCATTCGAGGTCTAATGAGGGGCTGAGGTTGCGATATCTGCGAAATTTCAACCATGATAGTCTGCCGACTATGACCAAAATTGTTCCGCCTGAGAGAATCGAAAGTACGGTTGCTATAGTTTGAAACAAATTACCACCTCTGCCAAGAATTGGATTTATAATCCCACCAATCCACCTCACCGTCTGGATGGCGGCGCCAAAGAACACCACTATCATCGGTATGGGTTGAGAGTCCTTGAGCATCGGGCTGGCCTGATTCATCCAACATCGACAAATCACCAATTTCCAATTCATCATCTTCAGGGCTTTTGAGCATCATAACGAATACAAATAAGCCCAAAATCACACTTAGTGTGGCCATTCCATAAATTCCAAAAGAATTGGTTTGGGTTTCATTCCTCTGGGATTGAATTGGTGATTCGGCCGATTGGTTGGGGGCGTCACTAGGTAATCTCACCAACATTTCCCCTCCGGTCGAATGAATTCCTTCGGCATTTGTAACCGTCAGCAAAACCTTGTAAACTCCAGGAGCCCAACCATCACAATCTATCGTACTGGAATTTGCTAACATCGAGACCGGGGGTGTGACGCTCCATTCTTTGGTGAAGATGGTATAATCCGCACCTAAATCGGAAACCATTACGACCGAGCAAGGGGTTTGTGCTTCCTGGCCTTGCCCGTTTATATCGAGGCTAAATTGCGGTGGCGGCCGATTTGCAATGAATAGGTCGAGGTTGTCGGTTGCGGTTTGGCCCAGTCCGTTACGATAGGTTTCGGTGATTGAATATTCACCAGCCGGCCAATCGCTACAATCTAAATATACATCTGAATCCAAAACCGTAAACGGTGTGCCTGAAATCGAACGAGTGCCATCTTGGCCCCACCTTGGCCCGGTTTCATCCCAGAAAATTCTGCGGATTTCACATTCATCACCGGTTTGCATAATCTCTGAACCATCAAGGCTCAAATCGATTTTAGGAGTGCGTAATGCCGGAGCCAAATCGAATAACCCGATATTGATAGACTTGAGCAATATTCCTTGAGCATCGCTTATTTCAAGGTTTAAACGATGTTGACCTGCTGCCCATGAATCATAGGTAATACTTGCATTTTCTTGGCTTGAAAAGGACAGGGTTTGTTCTTCTGTCACGGTCAAACCAGAATATTCACCGATCAATGTAAGGGTTAAAACCGTCCAATCTGCACTTGAGTTGATGACTAAAACAACTCTTATAGCATCAAAAATTCCATCTTGATTACTGTCCAAACTATCGTTGCGTAATGCGACCAAAGTCAGACCAGCATCTGAGAATGCATCGTTTTCTTCCTCAGCGCTAACCACAGAAGAAAAACTGATTGATACCATTAAAGCGATCAAAATCCAGTCACGCATCTAAATCAACCCCTTTGTCGGTTTTTGAAAATGAAGGTGAACGACTGGATCTGATGATAGCCGCCATTCCAATCGCGACCAATAATGTGATCCCGAGTATCAGATAGGACATCCAACTGGAGACTGGATCTTCACCCATGCTCGAAAATGCAGCATTCCAACCGCCGTATTCATCGGACCAGCCATCACCATCAGCATCCGGGCAGCCTTGAATATCTCGGGTTGAAGTTCCCGAAATATCCGGGCAGTCGTCTCTTCGAGCTCCCATCGGAACATCTCCAAAGCCATCTTCATCGCTATCTTGCCATTGTAATCTGTCGGTAGGGAAAGCATCGGCTGAACCCCAAGGTGACGCTGGCCAATCCTTACTTGGATCCGACCAACCATCACCGTCTGAATCTCGACACCCAAGCCGGTCGAAGAAAGATTGACCTCTTTCTTCAGGACAAGAAT
>CAUZVL010000102.1:0-4900 GCA_963583355.1 Candidatus Thalassarchaeaceae archaeon | reverse complement strand
ATGGTTATCGACAAAAGAATTCCCCTCGACAGAATTCCAAAGAGCCTTCAATCGTGCGAGGTTGCGGTTTTATCTTGCCCATTGGAATTGGAAACAACGGCAAGAGAATCAGAAATAAAAATATCCACTCCCGAACAACTTGAAGCGTTCATAGACTCCGAGGAAGAAAACATCTCAGCGATTGCCAACGCGGTCATCGATAGTGGTGCAAAGGTTGTGTTCAGCGCCGAAGGAATCGATCAAAGAATCCTCCATCTCTTAGCCGATGCTCAAATCTTTGCCATGGGCGGAATTGGAATAGAAATTGCCCAAGATATTTCATTGACCTGCGGTGCTCAATTATGCGACCACCTAAGTGATCTCGGTAGTAGTTTAGGACTAATCTCAAATCTATCCCACCAAAGATTAGAAGGCGAAGATGGCATCAGGGAGAGAATCATAATCGAAGTAGAGCAAAACCCAGGCTTGGTTACAATTCTTGTAGGAGGGAGCGACGGGGTTGCTGCTGAAGAGACAATAAGAGGACTATTCGATGCTCTACGCTCTGTTTGCCTTGCTAAAGAGGACGATCAAATCATCTTAGGCGGCGGTAGCCTCCACATGGTAGCGAGTCTTTCGGTCAGAGAATCGGCAGAGACTTGTTCGGGCCGAGAGCGGCTTGCGATGGAAGCATTTTCGAGAGCACTCGAAGCCATACCGGCAAGTCTGGCTGCAAATACCGGAGCAGATAAAATCGACACCTTACTAGAACTTCGTTCGATGCATCAGTCAGGAAATTCTGATGCAGGGGTAGACCATAACGGAAAGCCGGCCAAGATCGAGCAAGCATGGTTACCTTCGTATACCTTAGAACATGCAATATCGTCCGCCTGCGAGACCGCGTGCGGCTTATTGCGAGTCGACCAGGTCATATCTGCCCGCGGCGATTGATGCGGCACGTTCATGAGATAGACGCAAGTGGATTCTTTAACGGGAACTTGGAATGGATTCGAATCCCCGACCCCGTGTTTTGCTCAGCGTCTATGATAAGACCGGCATCGTTGAATTTGCAAAAGGCTTAGACCAACTTGGTTTTGAGATCGCTTCGACAGGAGGCACTGGCCGGAAATTACGTCAAGCCGGTATTGATTTCATCAGTGTATCAGATATTACCGGCCACCCGGAAATCTTCGACGGTCGAGTAAAATCTCTCCATCCGGCAATTCATGGACCGCTATTATGCCGACTCGAAAGCGAGGATGACGCTCAGGGATTGGCTGACCTCGGATATCTACCGATAGAAGTGGTCGCAGTGAATCTCTACCCATTTAGTGACGCCGCGGCTAAGGAACCAAAACTGGGCGACTCAGACCTACTCGAGATGATCGATATCGGTGGACCAACCCTTATTCGAGCCAGTGCAAAAAATCACCGAAACGTGATTATAGCCTGCGACCCAAGCGACTATCCCTCAATCTTAGAGGACTTATCGGGCGATTCGGTGCCGATTCAAAGACGCCGAGAACTGGCCTTAAAAGCCTACGAACATACCGCTGCTTACGATAGCGCCATCGCAAACGAACTAGCTGCCCGATGGGTAGGCCGACCAGAATCTAGCGATGATAGCGCCGAGCAAACATTGCGAATGCCTGCAACTATGACCGCGGCAGCCCACAGAATGCACACGCTTCGCTATGGAGAAAACGCACACCAAGCCGCTGCTCTATATGTTGATCCCGGCGCACCTGAAGGCTCAACTTTGGTAACCGCCTTGGTTGAAGGCGGCAAAGCGATGTCTTACAATAATTATTCAGATGCCGATGCAACCTTGCGTTTGTGCCGGTCTTTATCAACCGATGAATGGCCACAAGCACCCCATGCTTGTGTTATTGTCAAACACAATAATCCCTGTGGCGCCGCACTTGGCTCTACTCAAATAGAGGCTTATGAGATGGCTCTAGCCTCCGATCCTGAGAGCGCATTTGGCTCATTGGTTTGTGTCAATGAATCCGTGACGATGGAATTAGCCGAGGCCTTAGCCCCACTTTTCTTAGAGGTATTGATGGCCCCTGCTTATGATAAAGGGACAAAAGAGATACTGATGGCCAAAAAGAATCGTCGAATCCTGACCATTAAATCTCCAGGAAACCGTCTCGAATCATCGATGAGAAAGACTGTCCGCAAACCGATTGAGGGCGGCTGGTTATTACAAACCGAAGAAGCCCCAGTAATCGATTGGAATAAGGCCAAAGTCATGACTAAACTTGCACCGTCAGCAGACCAAATAGCTTCGATGAAATTTGCGGTCAAAGTGTGTGAACAGGTAAAATCCAACGCTATCGTCATGGTTCAAGGATTGGCAACAGTTGGGATTGGACCGGGTCAAACCAGCCGGGTAGAAGCTGTAAAAATCGCAGCACGCAGAGCAGGGGAGCGCGGCGAAGGTTGCGTATTAGCCAGCGATGCATTTTTTCCATTCAAAGACGGGATTGAACAAGCAGCCGCGGCCGGTGCTGCTTTAATTGTTCAACCGGGGGGATCGATAAGAGACCAAGAGGTCATCGACGAAGCCAATGCAAGAGGTATTTCGATGCTATTTACCGGCCATAGATTGTTTAGACACTGAGGATTATTTATGATATGGAAACACCCAAAAGCGATTGGAAAAAATTGGTTCACACATTTGTTGGGTGCTTGGAAGATGGCGGTCATATTCCAAATTGGGGCCATTCGCTGCATCGTCCACGGCTTAATTCCCGATTTTGATATTAATGCGGCAACAAATACTGCAGCCGCAGCGACTGAAATAATCCCGGAAGAAGATTAATCATTGGAGCGTTGGAACCTTCCAGCCAACAAACCAAATACCAATCAAGGCGACGATTGCGATCGTAGTTTGACCGAAACCGGGATCATTGGTTTTCATGAATAAAAAGTAAATTGAAACTGAAGACATAATTGAAATCATGCCGATAATCAACACCTTTGAGTGATAAGGTAAGGCTTTTCCATTTTGGTAATACTTCAATAAAACCTTACCAAATAATGGATTTGTTAACAACCACTTAAACATGCGTTTTGAAGAACGAGCATAACAAAATGCCGCTAAAACAAGCCATGAAACCGTTGGCCAACCCGGAACAAAAGTTCCGATATATGCAAAGACTACGAAAACGGAACCGGAAATTACCCAAAACACTCTAGCGATTGGGTTTTTGGTCGGCTTATGCTCTTCAAGCACAATTTCGACCACCTTCTCGGACGAAAGCCCGGTTATGTTCTCGCCCTCCATTAGGCCGTGGGCCACGCTACCCATTATCAATCATGAACCTAATCTGATGCGCTATACATATTGAGCAATAGCCTGTGGGCAGCATATGGGCGAGGACTGGGTATTACCAAGAACCGCCACTCCTGAAGACCCATTGAAGATTGCAATTCTAATCTCGGGGTCCGGGTCTGGAATGGAGGCCTTGATCAGGGGGCAACAAATGAGCGGTTCTTATCATCAGACCGTCATCGTCATTAGTGATAGAGCAAATGCCGGTGGTTTGGAAAAAGCCTTAAAATTAGGTGTAAAATCTGTTACCGTACCCGTTGTAGAAGTTGAGAATAATAGGGCAGTTCATGAGAAAGAGATCAATGAAATATTACACGATTTAGATATTGAATTGGTTGTGTTATCTGGTTATATGAGGATATTAAGCGAAAGTTTCGTCAAACCTTGGGCCGGCCGTCTATTAAATATCCATCCTTCTTTATTACCCAAATTTCCTGGTACGCACGCACACCGTGATGCAATAAACGCTAAAGCAAAAACATCTGGCTGTACGGTACACTTTGTAGATAGTGGAGTGGATAGCGGTCCAATTTTAGCCCAAGCAGAAGTTCCGGTTTATTCACATGATGACGAAAATAGCCTAGGCGCACGAGTAAAAACCGAGGAACATAAATTGTATCCGGAAATAATTAACCGTCTAGCTCGAGGAGAGATTCAATCTCCTTCAAATCCGCAGGATAATTGAAATTTCTTGCCTTTTTCCCACCATCGCAAGTTGGAATGTTTTCAAACATCTCTTGAATTTTATTGGATTTTCGCAACACTCCTTTGTCGGTAATTTTAGCCATCAATGGTTGACGATTTCCAAGATGGTCAATAGGAACTCCATCGATTGAAGCGAATAATTCAGCATCTGCCAAATATGCGTCACATGGGGCTAATTGGATTTCACCAGCTAAGTAATCAATTATTATCGCTAAGGATTCGGCCAAGCAAGAGCCGGAATCTACCAAGCAATCCTGCTTGAATAACCCCCGCCTGTCCTCGGAGCCACACATCACAAAAACCTGCTCACAACCAGATTCTTTCAACTCTGCTTCCAAGCGGTCTACAACCTTTGAAATCAAGGCTTTATCTCGTCCCATCCTGGTCGAAGAACCGCCAGCGAGGATGATTCCGGTTAGCAATTATAATCACCTCAATGAAGACGATCCAATCCATCAAGAGAGATTTCAACCTCGTTCAAGAGGTCGTGAACCCTTTCGAGCAAAGCCCGCCGTTCTTTGGAAGACCGGGCGTGGGGTAACCATTCTAGGAGTTTGCGAATATCTGTTGCATCACGCTCGACAGTCCAATTGAGAACATCTTCGAGGACCGGGTCGTCAGCCGGTAAAAAGCGGTCCGCCATAGCAATACCCAAACCACCGGGGCAGAATAACCTCACCCTTGGAGGGCCCTGGTCCGAATGCGTTCGAATAGTTCACCGCCACTAGGGGCGCTGGCGACCAAAGCTTTCAATTCGGGGTTAATCGATAAAGACGCGATCAACATCACTGCTTGGTGATGAATCTTTGAATCCGTCCACTTTGACAAGTACTCTAAAGAAGGGATATTCCGACCACCGCGTTGGATTTCTTCAGC
>CAUZVL010000101.1:0-4930 GCA_963583355.1 Candidatus Thalassarchaeaceae archaeon | reverse complement strand
CAAAACCTGTTCAAAAACCATCTTGGGCTACCAGTGCCCAACTTTCATTGAGTGGAGAACAACCATTGGAGTTGAAACCCAAGGAGAAATCCAGACCTATTTCTACCGCCCCAACCTCACAGAAAACCATTACAAATCAGGCACCGATCGCACCGGCGCTCTCGTCAGCAGAAAGGGAACTTCACCGTTATGCCGGCGCCGATATGACCAGACCTGGTTCAGAGGAACCCCTTGGACCGGTCATCAACGACCTCCCCCCAATGGAACCATTAGCCCAATTTGCAGATTCCTATATCGTCGTTCAAGCAAAGGACGAATTATTACTAATCGACCAACACGCATTACACGAAAGAATCCGCTACGAAAGATTACGGCACGATGAATCAATATGGGTAGGACAAACAAGAATTAGCCCGGTTGATTTGAATCTAGACCAAAGGCAGGAAACAAAATTAGCAGCTGGCATTCACGTATTTGATCAATTGGGATTCATCATCGAAAAAGATGTTGATAATTTCAAAATACTCAAAGCTCCAGCATTATTGAAAGGTGATGAGTTAGAACCATTTGTCCATGATTTATTACTAGATGTAAGCCAAGACGGGGCTCCACTCGAGACGGTTGAAAAGCGCAAAGACCACCTCGCATTCCTGAATTCTTGTCGCGGAGCGGTCAAGGCTAATGAGCGATTAACCTTGCCTGAAATGCGCCGGTTGCTTGACGATATGCGGCGCATTCCAAACCCGTGGGCCTGTGTCCACGGTAGGCCGACGGCGATGCGGATACCTCTAGATGCTCTCGATTTACATTTCGGCCGTCATGGCTGAATTATCTCGGCTTGAAAATCTAGCCCACATAATGTTAATTGTTCTAGATATGATGGCCAAGCAACCTTGTGAAGCCGCGGGGATTCGATGATTGCACCACAATGTGTGGCCAATATGATAGCGGTCATTTGGATTCGATGATCACCGTAACACTTGATTATTCCTTCAGGTGTTTGTGGACTTTGACCACCTTCGATTATCAGTCCATCAACTGTGGTTTGAGAATTGATTGAGAATTGGGCTAGCAAATCTTTGGTTCTGATAATTCTATTGCTTTCCTTGTGAGCAGCATGGGCCGCACCGGTGATAGTACCGCCTTGGTTAAGGGCTAAAAGCGCAGCAAGAGGTGTGATCAAATCATTGCTATCGGTCAGGTCTAAACTATTGCACAGATGACCGATAGAATCGGATTCGTCTGGTTGATTAAGACAAACAAGCCCTGCTAATCTGGTGAATGCCATCATCGAAGCATCAGGAGGCATTGTAACATCTGGGCAACTTATTTCCCAAGGAGTACCAGGGGTTATCGCACCGGTCTTTTGGCATAAATCCCAGGTCAACTCGGAATGTAACCGGGATACGGCATGGCCTTTTGTAGAGATTTGAAACCCGGTCGTTCTAGGGGCCATCAACATTAGAGCCGAGTGATATTGTGACGAGTGTGATACTTCTATTTCGACAATTTCTTTTGTAAATGGACCTTTTACCAATAATGGTAAATTCTCTTTACCGAAACCTTTTGAAACCTCAATGTCGAGCGCTTCAAGTAAATGTGAGCAATCCCTTGCTCGTAGGCTTGCATCCCCATCAAGCATGATTGGAAAGTCGCAAGTTGCAGATTGTGCAAGAAGAAATCTGAGAGCGGTTCCGCTATTTGCACAATTCAGCACCGATATTGGCCGTTGTAGATTTCCGCCGATTGCGGTTTTACCATCCCATCTCATCCCCATCTGTTTTAGGCATCTAATCATCGAATCTACGTCTTCACCGATCTCATTCATGACGATATTTGTCGGTGTATTATCCATCGATGCGAGGATTAGCCATCTCATTGAATGACTTTTGGAAGGTGGGAGAGACATCGAACCTTCTAAAGATGAAGGTTTGATTCGTAGCACCTCTATTTTATTGACCCCGGCATCGGGTTTCCAAGCCTTTGCCAAGTCCATCAGCGAAAGCCAAAGTGTCACTAAACATCAAGTCATCCAAAGCACAAAGTCAAAGGCTTGGGTCATTACACCCCAAATTATGGTCAGGGATAAGAGAGGCCGACCGTTGCGAGACCTACGGATTTCTCTTACCGATAGATGTAATATGCGCTGTACTTATTGTATGCCGAGAGAACATTTTCCTGCCGACCATCCATTTTTACCAAAACAAGAAATACTCAGTTATGAAGAGTTGACCGCCTTGGTAGAGGCAATGATTCCTTTGGGCTTGGAAAAGGTAAGGTTGACCGGAGGCGAGCCATTATTGCGCCGTGAACTCTGCGAATTCATCAAGATGATTCCGCCCCAACTCGATATTGCGATGACCACCAATGGCTTGCTATTGGAAAAGTATGCTAATGAATTAAAGCAAGCCGGCCTAAAGCGGGTCACCGTGTCATTAGATGCCATAGATATCGAGACTTTTCAGGTGATGAGCGATACTAAAGCAAATCCAGAAACTGTTCTAAGAGGTATAGAAGCGGCTAGATTAGCCGGCTTGAAGGTCAAGGTCAATACGGTGATTCGAGCTGGATATAATGAACACTCAATCAAGGCCATCACCGAGAGATTCCTTGGTAGCGATGTGATAGTTCGTTTTATCGAATTTATGGATGTAGGTGAGACTAATTCATGGAATTTACAAGAGGTAATAACCGGTGATCAAATGCGCTCAATGTTCGATGGATTAAAAACTCTCGAAGCAAACCACGTCGGCGAGGTTGCAAATAGATACAAGCATGGTAATCAAGAGATTGGATTCATCGAGAGTGTGTCCAAGCCGTTTTGTGGCAATTGTAGCCGAGCGAGAATCTCAGCGGATGGTGCAATGCATAACTGTTTATTTTCAGCCAAAGGGCATGATTTGAAAGCGATTATGAGAATGGATGCAAGCCAAGATGAATTAACTCAAGCGATTTCAACGATTTGGAGTGGCCGAAATGATGCATATTCAGAACAAAGAGGAATGGTCGACCTCAAGAAGGTCGAGATGTCCTATATTGGTGGATGATTAATTCGTAACTGGTAATTTGGCCTTGAATAACAAAGTCTCACTACCGCTATCGATTGCTTGGAAGAAATGTGATCCATCACCACAATTCAATTGATTACAATCTATCACAAAATAATCTCCGGTGCTAACAGACCAGCCTGCGTCTCGGTCGTGGAAGGACACTTTGGAACCGATCGCCCCATAAACATCGATGTCATCAGCCTGACCGGTCAATAGATAGCGGTTTTCACCCGATTCATTGAGTACCGACCAATCTATTTTACCAGGATCTAGAGATTGGTCGAGATAGGTTATCGTGACGACATGATAACCGTTAGAAAGAGCTCTAACCGAAACTTTAGCACTAGGCGGATTCTTTTCCGCCCCATCTAGTGTTGAAGACATCATCAGGAAAACCATACTGGTCAATAACACGGTTATTGCAAGCAGTAGGACCGTCGCGATGACTGGGCTTACCGCTTCATCATCGCGCTGCATATATTAGCCGTTACATTGGAACTTCTTCAAACAACCGCTTCTAAACCATCAGAATAGCCATAATGTTCTATCGCAACTCATGGCCCGTCTAATTCCGCCGATGGGTCCTAAAATCCTCATCATTATTTCGCTGAGCCAATCATTACGCAAAAAGGTATACGCTAACCACTTTGCACGTTTTGAATTCCTCAAAGGCCGGCCCATAGAAGCCATTACTCTTTTTTGATAAAGTTCAAGTGGTATACCTGATTCTATATTTTTTATAATCGCGTCAGCAGCAAACTTACCTGAAATCATCGCTTGACTAATACCTCCACCATTTGATGGCATTACCAATCCGGCAGCATCACCGATAGAAAGGATATTGCCTTCGACCATTTTATCGACTGGACCTGACATCGGGATCCAACCGCCACCCCAAGATAAAATCTCAAATCCCATCTCATCGCAAAATCTCTGGAGATGAGGTTTTAGATCACCTTGAAGTTTTCCGGCTCTAACACCTAAACCCACATTTGCAATCTCGCCTTTTGGAATTATCCAAGCATAACCGCTCGGGGCTACTTTACCGATGAATACATCGAAACTCTCGGGGATTGGACCTTGAACTTGAGCATATATTGTTGGGATTTGTTCACGCGGTCTATAGCGTTTTGAATCCTTGTGTTTTAGCCGAGAAACATGGGCTAAAGCACCGCTTGCATCAATGATATAATCAGCGCTATAACGGCCTTTATCAGTTACTAATAAATCGGTACCATCTTTTTTGGATATAATATTCTTCAATGCTTGACCTATCCTGATCTCTGCCCCGGCTTCAGCTGCTAAATCAGCCAAATATCCGTCGAATTGGAGCCTGTGGCCGCCAAATGCATCCAAATCGAAAGAATAGAATTTACCAGATGGTAAAAAGACCCGCATATTATCGAGTCTATGTGATCTCAACCTCTCAGGGAAATCGAATAAATCCTCTAACCATTCATCATCTTCTATTCCCGAAAAGGTCCCGGTAACCTCACCCCAATTAGGAATGCACTCACCGCATTGAGCCGGGTTTCCAATTATTTCTCTGCGCTCCAAAACCAAAACATCAATCCCTTGTTCTGCCAATCTCTTTGCGGCCGAACTCCCACCTGGGCCTGCGCCGATGATTATGACGCTGCGGTGCTCGATTTCTTTCATAATATCACCTAAATCAATAATGCCGGCTTCCAACTTTTGAAACTATATATTTCATCAGGTTCTTCGCTTCGCTCTCATCGAATATTTTCAAGGACTCCATCGCCCTCTCGAGATGGTTTTCCACTAAAATCTCTACATATGATAAACTGTCAGACCGTTGCAATAACTCGATTAATTCTTCGAAGTACTCATCTTTAAAATCAGCTAAAATGGCACCAAGC
>CAUZVL010000100.1:0-4938 GCA_963583355.1 Candidatus Thalassarchaeaceae archaeon | reverse complement strand
CACATTCCATCACGACTTTGGGTGGGCCATTGGCAACGATAGTGCCGCCTTTGAGTCCAGCCCCTGGTCCAATATCGCATAACCAATCGGCTTGACGTAGGGTCTCTTCATCGTGCTCGACCACGATGAGAGTATTTCCTAAATCTGCTAATTCTCTCAAAGTTGCAAGTAATCTTGAATTGTCTTTTTGGTGGAGGCCTATCGAAGGCTCGTCTAGAACGTACATTACCCCGGTTAGCCTACTGCCTATTTGGGTTGCTAGTCTAATCCTTTGACTCTCACCCCCAGAGAGAGTATTTGCTCTACGGTCCAGGGTTAGATAATCAAGACCTACGTCGTTTAAGAATCCTAATCTTCCTTCGATTTCTTTGAGGATATCTCGGCCGATAAATGCTGATCGTTCGTCGAGAGTTTCGGCAGTTTTCCCATCTCCTTGCCATGATTTTACGATCCCAAGTGCTTCGTAAACGCTTGCCATCCCAACCTCGGGTAAGCGAATTCCGCCCACGCTGACGTTTCGGGCCGCTGGATTCAATTTTTCACCTTTACATTCGGGGCAATTTTCATCTGTCATACAAGCGATTAATCTTGATCTTGTTCTCTCAGATGTTGTTTCAGTATAGGTTTTCTGAAGCCGTTCAAAAACCCCTTCCCATGGTTTGCTATACTTATACTGCGAACCGGTTTCCGAAATAAACTCAAAGTGAATAATAGTTGATCCTGACCCGTTCATCATAATATCTTGGGCGTCGTCGTCCAATTCTGAAAAGGGGATATTGCATGGAATACCATAATGTAACGCGGTTTGTTCCATTAATTTTCGATACCAATGTGGAGACATAGATTGGCGCCATGGAAGAACACATCCATCGGAAATTGTGGCATTTTTATTAAGTAATAATGATTGGCTAAAGCGGCGTTGGACCCCTAAACCTTGACATGATGGACAAGCCCCTAAAGGTGAGTTGAATGAAAATACCCTCGGGCTCATCTCGGGCATGAATGCCCCGTGTTTCACGCAAGCGAATTCTTCTGACCACGACAAAACATCGCCTTGTTTTGTATCTAAAGAGAGTGAGCCTTCGCTCGCTTCAAAGTCGTCTTCGGGTAATTGTAAGCTCTCGATAGATACCGTGCCGCCACCAATTTTCAACGCCGATTCTATTCCTTCAGTAAGGCGCTGGCGCCGGTCTCTTGTACATCGAAGTCTGTCGATTCTAACATCTACATCGTGACGAAGATTCTTGTCTAAATCATGATTTTCCTCAAAGGATTCTTCGCGGCCATTAATCTTGCCTTCGGTCCAACCTTGTTCGACTAAATGGCGAAATAGATCGGCGTGAGTGCCTTTTTTATTCCTTATCGCTGGGCTCCAAATCGAAATAACGTGGCCTTCAATCTTCCACATGATATCATCAACGATCTCTTGTACCGTACGTCGGGCAACCTCGACCCCGCAGGTTGGACAATGTGGTTTGCCGATTCTAGCCCACATCAAACGCAGATAATCCATGATTTCGGTCACGGTTGCAACCGTTGACCTTGGGTTATGAGAGCCTTGTTTTTGATCTATTGAAATGGCAGGGGACAAACCTTCGATACCATCACAATCGGCTTTTTTCATTTGGCCAATGAATTGGCGAGCATAAGAGGAAAGACTCTCAACATATCTTCTCTGGCCTTCTGCATACAAAGTATCGAAGGCTAAACTGGATTTGCCTGAGCCAGAAACTCCGCTGATGACGACAAATTTTCCTCTTGGTAACTTTACATCGACATCTTGTAAATTGTGAGTGCGGGCACCGCGTACCTCAATCCACCCGGCGCCATATTCATCACCCATCAGGCAGATGGGTGTGCCAAGAGTTCTTGAGGCCTTGGTTAATTTTCTGGGCCGAATGGGATTGGGGCTTCAAATCGAACCGGGTCATCGTTTTCCGGGTGAAGGAACTCCAAAGAAGTTGCATGAAGAGCAATTCTCCCGATCGGATTTCCAGTTGCTCCGTGTTGAGTATCGCCGATAACCGGGCAACCTAAGTTTGCCAACCCAACCCTAATTTGGTGGCGGCGGCCGGTCTCTATCGTTAATTGTATAAGACTGGCCGTACCGTCATAATCTTGTATATTCCAATGAGTAATCGCTTCACGTGCTTGTGGATTGCGTTTGTTTACCGCTTTCACCCTAAGGAATTTATCCTCTAATAGCCATTCATTAATAGTTCCCGATTCTTCTTCAGGTTTTCCTTCAACCAATGCGTGATAAGTTCTATGGACCTCTCTTGCTGCAAATTGTTCTTGAAGGTGTTCTTTGTGATATTTCTGCTTAGCAAAAATCATTGCTCCAGATGTTTCTCTATCTAGACGGTGAACAATAAATCCCCACCCTCTTTCATTATCGGTTCTGATATAATCTAAAACTCTTGAGTGGAGAGTATCTGGTTCCATTTTATCGGTCGCTATCGATAGGAGTCCGGCTTGTTTATTCACAACGAGGATATGTGCGTCTTCGAATAAAATTTTTATTCTTGTCGGCCTTTTCTTAGGGGCTGGAGGGGGGGAGGTTTTTGCAGCTGAAATTTTGTCGGATACAATGATTTCATTTTCACTTTCAACGATATGTGAGGCTTTATGGATGGGTTTTCCGTCGACAAGAACCCGGCCTTCTGTCAACATTTTTCGCAAAGTGTTGCGTTTAGAATTAGGAAATAACTCTTGGATTGCGTCAATTAGTTTCAACTGTTTCCCTCCTTATTTACAATAGTAAAAGATCTATAATTTCGCCTTTTTCAGCGCTGCTTCCCGCCGGCAATAGCGTTAGAGCGTCGCTAGAGGTAAGGCTAGCCAAATTTCCAGATCCCTGGTGGACCTTTTGATAGGCGATTATTTCGCCTTTGGAAAATTCTACCGACACTCGGCGCAAGGTTAAACAATCGACTGTGGCTTTGACTGGAGTGGTTAATTTTGCTTTTATTTGTAATTCTTTAGGCCCAGAGGCGCCTGTGGTTTTTCTGATCCAAGGTGCTACAAGCATTCTAAAAACCGTATGAGAACTCACGGGGTTACCTGGTAATCCAAAAATTGGTGTTTGATTCCATAAGCCAAATAATGGCGGGGAGCCGGGCCTAATTTTTACTCGCCAAAAATGTATATCGCCCTCGTTTTCCATTATTTTTCGAACCAAATCCCATTCACCCATCGAAACACCGCCACTGGTTAAAATCAAGTCGCATTCTTTACTGGTCTGATTTAATATCTCTCTTAGTTCATCGAGAGAATCATCTACGGCTTGAATTCTTAAAACCTCGTGACCCAGCCATTTTACCAAGCCGGCTAATCCGAATGAGTTGGATTCGTATATTTCTCCAGGGCCAAGCGGTTGGCCAGGTTGGACCAATTCATCTCCGGTTGAAATTATTGCAATCTTAAGTTTTTTAATCACTGGAACTTTCTCATATCCCATCGTTGCACAAAGTCCGGTTTTTGAGGGGTTGAGAATAGATCCTCTTTCAAGAGCGGCCTCTCCTATTTTCAAATTCTCGCCCATTTTTCTAATAAAATGTTTTTTGGATTCCTCTTTTAAATAAACTTGATCGCCATCAATATCACATAATTCAATCTGTAGAATTGAATCTGCTCCCTCTGGCATCCGCGCCCCAGTCATTATCCTAACCGCTTGACCGGGCCCCACTACAGGCATATGTTGTTGAGATGATGCTTGTATAGTTCCAACAATTTCAAGGGTTTTTCCACCACCAGTCGTGTCTTCATATCGCATTGCAAATCCATCCATCGCCGAATTATCGAACGGGGGGTCGTTTACTTTTGATTCTAAATTATGTGCTAAAATCCGGCCGTGGGCGTCGTCTAATTTAACTGACTCAATAGTTATTGGAATCGATGTTCGAAAGGATATCTCCTTGGCCTCATCCAAGGTGACGAAATATGGAACATCGCTCATAGCCAATCCAAATGGCGCCTAGTCTTGAGCCTCTCGGTCGAGCACTAACCTAATTTCACTCTTCGGATTGGCACCAAGTGATGGGAATACTAAGCACCACACTAATCACTAGTGGTAGTGCTACGTTAATCGCTGGTTTTATTGGTATTCCAGTAGGGGCTTTTCTCGCTTCACGCAAAGATACTAAATTTTTAAAGTTTGGAAAACTACTGGTTCGAACCTTTTACGGTTTACCTCCAGTAGTCGTCGGGATCTGGGTGTATCTTCTACTTTCAAAAGAAGGGATATTGTCCCAACTCGATTGGTTGTTCACGATTCAGGGGATGGTTTTGGCTCAAGTAATTTTAATTTTACCATTGATTTTAGGATTTTCTTGGTTTGCTTTCGAACGAATAGAAAGGGAATTTGGCGATGTAATTAAAATGGTTGGGCCAAGTGATTTTCAAGCATTTAAATTAAAGGTTAACCTTGCAAAAAAAGGCGTTATGCAGGGGGTTGCGCTTGGTTTTGGTCGGGCGATTGCTGAGGTTGGAGCGGTTTTAATGGTCGGTGGTAATATCGCTGGTCAAACCAGGGTGATGACTACTAGTATAGTTCTAGAAACCTCTCGTGGTAATTTAACAAGTGCTTCTTTTTTGGGTATCCAGTTGCTTGTTTTTTCAATGATAATAATGATTTTTACCTTTGATTTAAAATGGAATTTCAAGAAGTTAAAGTTGGGTGATTCTCCGATTCCAAAGCCTACGAAATTAAATTTAATAAAGGTTGAAAATCTAAATGTTGAATTTGATAATAAATCAATTTTAGAAAATATTTCTTTTGATTTAAAGGGTGGTGAAGTATTAGTAATTCTTGGTGAATCGGGGGCGGGAAAAAGTACAATTTTAAAATCGTTAGCAGGGCTGATTGAATATTCTGGTTCGATAACGGGGGTGCCAAGCCCGGGGTTAAATGGTACTGTGATGGTCTTTCAAGAGCAA